>CAZWLV010000218.1:0-2898 GCA_964634715.1 uncultured Lachnoclostridium sp.
CAAACGAAAAAATCATTGAAATTCCCCTATTTATAAGCTATAATCACACTAGTTATAATTTGATATGAATGAAGGTCTGTATTATGCGTATAGAAAAAGAATTTATACTAAGGGAGATCGCAGGAGATTACATTATTATCCCTACAGGATCCACGGTTTTAGAATTTAATGGTTTGATCACGGTCAATGAAGTTGGCGTGACATTATGGAAACTGCTTCAGGACGAAGTTTCTATGGAACAGCTGGTTCAGGGAGTGTTGGCAGAATATGATGTAGAAGAAGCGGTTGCCAGAGAAGATATTCAGGAATTTTTAGATAAGCTGACAGAAAGCGGTATTCTGAAAAGGGATGATGATAGTGGAAAATAAAAAAGATCAGTATCGGATTGATAAGACAAGATATTTGGAGGAGGGAATCGGCAGATTCCCTTCTATTTATATAGAGGGAAATGCGGCATCCGGGAAAACAACGCTTGTGGAGATGTTTTTAGAAAAGCATCCGGAAATCCTGTTTCTAAAATTAGATATGAAAAAAGAGCAAATGGATCCTCAAAAATTTTTGGAAACAGCGGTTGTTCTTAGAGAAAAGGTAAAAGAAGGCATTTGGCTGATCCTGGAAAATATGCCTGCTAAGCAGGATCCCGTGATCGCAGAAACTTTTGCAGAACTTGCAGAAACGCTGCCGGAAAATGTACGCATGATTTTTTTAAGCCGCAGTAAACCGGAGGAATGTTTTCTGGATCTTATATGGAAAGAAAAAATGGGGATCATTCCCATGCAAAAGCTGTTGCTCTCCCCAAAAGAGCTTCAAATGCTGATAAAACGCAGACAGAGCAGACTTTCGGCAGAAGAACTTTATGAAAAAACCGGCGGCTGGGCTGGCTGTGCGGCGGTGTTGCTGCATTTGGCGGAAGCAGAGCCACATAAAAAGATAGAAGAACTTTTGCAAAGTTACGAGATCAAACGATATATTTCAACAAGGATTTTAAATGATCTGACTTCACAGGAACAAGAACTGCTTTCTTATGCTGCAGGGTGTCCGTGGGTAAATGAAGAATTTCTCTCTATTTTTTGTCAGTTTGAAAATGCGGAGGAATTGTTGGAAGATCTGCATAGAAAAGGATTTCTGACTTTTGAACGTGAAAAACATCGTTGGAAACTGTTTCCGCTGTTTCGACATTACATTCCACAGCACCTGCCGGAACTTGGAAAAGAAAATGTGTGGTATGAACAGCAGGGAAATATTGCTGAGGCATTTGAATGTATAAAACAAACAGGATCCGAGTTTGCTTATCAGCAAATGATGCTGAAATATTGGGATCAGATCGATCATTTGGGATTGATCACGGAAAATGTTTTAAAATGGAAAGGAAAAACACCACAGGAATGTTATATCCGTGGAGTATATTATTATAAGACACAGCAATTCGATAAATTGCGAAAAGAAATCGGAAATATACAGAAACTTTCTGATACAGAATTTATTGCCAAAGAAATCCTGATCAATTTAACGTATTTGGATCCGGGGATTTCATTGTTAGAATGGCTGGGATTAGCTGAAGAAGAACAGGAAGCGGAAAAGAAATTTCGATTATATGAAATGCTTGGAAATTCTGTCAGCTATCTTTGTGGTCTCAGAGATCTTTCCGCATTGTTTGGCTGTGATGGAAAAGAAGAAAAGCGGCTGGCACGTGTTTGGAAAACGGTTTTTGGTGAAAAAGAATGGAAGTGTTATCGTCTCGCCAGAATGGATTATTATCTGGAAACGCAGAAAAAGGATAATATTTCAGAAAATGACTGGAAATTTCTGGAAGAAATTCATTTGCAGGAGGATACATGGAGAATACAGATTGCAAAACTATATTTACTTTGTAAATCTCAGAAAATACAGCCGGAAGAAATACAGACTGACAAGATCAAAGCATTAGAAGAACTTTTGAATCAGGAAGAAAGCAGTGTCTGTAAAAATATGACGAAAGCAATTACCAGTCTTCATGCACCATGGTATGGCGAAAAAGAAAAAATGTCTAAATGGCTCCGTTCGGTGGGAACAGAACAGGGAATTACGGTAAATGAAGAAAATTATATGGTATTTTGCTGCAGAGCCAAAGGATATTTACGTCTAAACCAATATGAGCGTGCAGAAAAAATCCTGAAAAAGCTGATACCATATCTGCAGATGTATCACCGAAATCGTTTTTTAGCGGAGCTTATGTTCGAATCTGCTATCATCAACTGGCAGAGCGGATTAAAAGGTCAGGCTGTAAAAAGTACCATAGAGTCGTTTCTGCTTTGTTCTAACAGTCGTTATGTGCGTTTTTATACGGAATATGGGGTTCATGGACAGGAAGTTTTGAAGGATTACATAGAATGGAAAAAAGCTGCGGAGCCAGCCAGATGGAGCCATAAGAAAAAATATTATTATGGAAATGTACAGCATATGCCACTGGAAGATTATTTGGATCTGGTTATGCGAAATGCGAAAAAAATGAACAGACAGACCAAAAATCTGCAGGAAAAAGACACAAAAGAGCGATTGACGATGATGGAAATGATCATTTTGCAGAATCTGGCAAGAGGAATGAGCAACGCAGAAATCTGTGAAGAATTGGATCTGAAAATTCCAACGGTCAAAGGGCATATTTATAATCTTTTTAAAAAGCTGGAAGTAAAAAACAGAGGACAGGCAGTCGTGAAAGGAAAAGAACTTGGGCTGCTGGATTGAGAATGAAAAGTAATTGATAAAGCAGTAAAAGCTTCAGAATATCGAAAGATGTTTTTTGGTTACTGTACACACAGTACGTGTGTACAGTAACATGTTTTGAGGCTTTTATGTGGTTTCCAAAAGAATTTATTGTGTGAAAAAGATAGGTATGTTATACTTTCCTTACGTCAAACC
>CAZWLV010000219.1:0-2882 GCA_964634715.1 uncultured Lachnoclostridium sp.
GTACACTGTATATCGATACGTCAGCAATGCAGCCGGTTTCCCTGACAGAAAATGCAGGAGAAACACGTTCTTCGATCATTCTTTTGGGAAGCTTTCTGGCAAGGTTTGGAAAGGCAGTTCTTGGCTATCCTGGAGGGTGCAGTATCGGGAAACGTCCCATTGACCTGCATGAACAGACATTGGAGGCTTTGGGAACGGTATTTTCTGAAAAAGAAGATTGTTTGGAAGCGGCGGCAGAACAGCTGGAAGGCTGTGATATTTATCTGCCTTATCCGAGTGTGGGCGTGACAGAAAATCTGATACTGGCAGCATCGGGAGCTTCCGGAATGACACGCATCTACGGGGCAGCAAGAGAACCGGAAATCGTGGAACTTTGCAGGTTTCTTATTGAAATGGGGATACGGATCTATGGAACCGGAACAGAAACATTGTTTATAATGAACGGCGAACGGAAAAAATATATAGAATATCAGATCTGTTCTGACAGGATCGTTGCAGGAACCTATCTTTTGGCAGTTGCGGCAGCCGGAGGAGAAGCAGTTTTAAAAGAAGCACCGTTGGAACAGATGAGAAGTACGCTTCAGACGGTTGGAAAAATGGGAGCGAAACTTTTAAGATCCGGTACGGATGTAAAGATTTCTATGGAAAAAAGACCGGAAGCAATTGCATTTTTAAGAACAGCACCTTATCCGGGATTTCCGACAGATCTGCAGTCTCCTCTTCTGGCGGCTTTGTGCAGAGCAAAAGGAAATTCCAGAATTGAAGAAACCGTTTTTGAAAATCGTTTTCTGGTCGCAGAAGAACTGCAGAAAATGGGTGCCGGGATCACGGTGAAAGACCGGACTGTATACCTTTCTCCGGCAGAAAAGATGAAAGGAGCCGTGCTGCAGGTAAAAGATCTGCGGGGCGGGGCCGCACTTGTGATCGCTGCTTTGCAGGCAGAAGGAGAGAGCCGGATCGAAAATGCCCAGATCATCAGCAGAGGGTATGAAGATATTGTCGGGGATCTTTGCAAGATCGGTGGAAAAATCGTGTCTGAATAGTGCAAGAATCAAAAATATGTGTTAAGATAGGGAACATGAGAAAGATACATAGAAAGAAAAAAAGTAATTTAAAAAAAATATTGGCAGTTGCTGCGGGAATTTTATTTCTGACAGCAGTGCTTCTGGCTGCCGGGATCTTTCATGTGGATCAGGTAGATGTAACAGGAAATTCTTATTATACGGAAGAAGAAATCACACAGATGGTGATCGGAGAACATAAGAACTCTCTGTATCTCTTCTTTTTATATGATTATCTGGATGGAAAGGAGATTCCGTTCGTAGACAGTGTGGAAGTTTCCGTCGTATCTCCAAGTCATGTTAAGATCCGTGTTTATGAAAAGAATATCATCGGTTATGTAGAATATATGGGATCGAATCTTTATTTTGATAAAGATGGCACGGTCGTGGAAAGTTCTAAAGAAGTTTTGGAAGGGATTCCATGCATCCACGGACTGAAATTTGATACATTAACACTGTATCAGCAGTTAGAAGTGAAAAATGAGGGAATGTTTGATATTTTGCTTTCTGTGACAAAGATGATGGAAAAATACGAGCTTGATCCGGATGGCATCACCTTACAGAAAGAGGGAAAAGAAATCCAGCTGACATTTGGCAATGTGCGGGTAAATCTTGGAAACGGTAAAAATATTGATGAAAAAGCAGCAAGGATCAAAACATTGCTGCCGAGTCTGGCGGACAAGTCCGGAACACTTTATATGGAAGACTATACGAACGAAAGTACCCATATCTCATTTATCAAAGATAAAGAATAATGGTGAAAAAAACTATTATAAAACAGTGAAAATCCCTTGCATTTCACAGCATTGTCTGCTAAAATACAACGGTATACGCAAAAAACACGTAAAGTGGATTTCCAAAATGGTGCCAAAGAAGGTCTTTTGGAGAGAAGAAGCTTTGCGGAAGAAAAAAACCAAAAACGGAGGATTAAAAAATGAGCGTAATTTCAATGAAACAGTTACTCGAAGCAGGTGTACACTTTGGACATCAGACAAGAAGATGGAACCCTAAAATGGCTCCATACATCTACACAGAAAGAAATGGTATCTACATCATCGATTTACAGAAATCTGTAGGTAAAGTAGACGAAGCTTACAAAGCAATCTCTGATATCGCAGCAGATGGTGGCACAATCCTTTTCGTAGGAACAAAGAAACAGGCTCAGGACGCTATCAAAACAGAAGCTGAAAGATGCGGAATGTTCTATGTAAATGAAAGATGGTTAGGCGGTATGCTTACAAACTTCAAAACAATTCAGGGACGTATCGCAAGATTAAAAGCAATCGAAACAATGCAGGAAGACGGAACATTTGATGTTCTTCCTAAAAAAGAAGTTATCGCATTAAAGAAAGAACTTGAAAAACTTCAGAAAAACCTTGGCGGTATCAAAGATATGAAGAAGATCCCAGATGCAATCTTCGTAGTTGATCCTAAGAAGGAAAGAATCTGTGTACAGGAAGCTCATACACTTGGTATTCCATTGATCGGTATCGCTGATACAAACTGTGATCCAGAAGAATTAGATTATGTAATCCCAGGTAACGATGATGCAATCCGTGCAGTTAAATTAATCGTTGCTAAAATGGCAGATGCTGTAGTTGAAGCAAATCAGGGCGAAGCAGAAGAAGTAGCTGAAGAAGCAGAAGCAGTAGAAGAATAATCATTGATTTATGATTTACGCAGACCGTTTTTCCAGTGCCGTACTTGTACAGGCATTGGAGAAGCACTGCGGTAACTTGAGAGATTCGCAAAGCGTATTTTTCATAGTTTTACGATTAGGAGGATTAACACTATGGCTATCACAGCAGGAATGGTTAAAGA
>CAZWLV010000220.1:0-2871 GCA_964634715.1 uncultured Lachnoclostridium sp.
CCGTCCGGCAGATCTTCCCTGCGCATCGTCAGCTCTTTATCTTTATGTTTGCTGCGGATATATTCTTCAAAGGCTCCTTCCGGAATTTCAATCTCATCGATCAGGATATCCCGCATCTGGTTTCTTGCACATTCATTTAAGATTTCATGCACTACTTCGTATTCTCTCATCTTTTTTCTCC
Organism: uncultured Lachnoclostridium sp.; assembly: GCA_964634715.1. Classification (GTDB taxonomy): domain Bacteria; phylum Bacillota; class Clostridia; order Lachnospirales; family Lachnospiraceae; genus HGM12587. Next base: position 182 of record CAZWLV010000220.1, read on the forward strand.
ATTTCATATTTATGAATTAAAAGTTTCTTTTAAGAACTTTTATTCTTCCAACTGTTTTCTAAGATAACTTCCTACGACATTCGAAAAGTTGGCAATATTTTTGATATAAGCAAAATCTTTCCCGAAAATCTTACGTTCTGCCGCCAGATCCTGCTCTTCTCCCATAAAAACTCCTAAGACGGCGATTCCCTGACTTCTGGCACGTCTGACTTCCAGTGCCGTATCTTTGACTGCATAGTCGCCGGTATAAAGCGGCATCGACGGTGTATCCGGTTTATTTTTATTCTGATCATTTGGTCTTCCATCACTTAAAACGATCAGGACTTTATTCGGCTCTTCTCTTTTTAACAGGCTTTCTGCTGCCATCCGGATCGCCAGCCCGTCACGATTATTAGATGAGCCGCGAAATTCAAACAGATTTTTGTCTGCTTCTTTCGGATCTTCATAATCACGAAACCGATGCAGGATCGTATAATCCCAAAAGGTACAGAAACTCATGGCACGATGAGGGATCCCAACCTCTGAAAGTGCTCTTGAGACGACAAAACTTTGCAGTGCCACATAATTTTGACGCTTTTGCTGTGAACCGGATCCATCGATCAGAAGCTCTACTACGAATTCATCATTTTGTTTTTTGGTTTCCTTATCAAAAATCTGATATTCTTTGGTACGTCCGATCTTCCAGAGCCTTTCCGGACGGAGTGTACCATACTGGGCAGGTACGGTATCTCTTTCATTTCTTGCCCGAAGTGCCCTTGCAAGTGTTGCCGTAAGGATTTCAATATTACGTTTTGTCACATTGGCATTTTGCCGGTAAGTCGTCAGATTCATTTCTTTCGAACGCTGTACCAGCACATAAGTGTTATTCACTGCGACCGGATTTTTCAGGATCCCTTCGGTCATATAAACCGTACAGCCTTTATGCACACCATAACAAAGCTGATGATTTAGCTGTTTTTGCTCCAGCTCTGTCAGATAGCTCTTACCATAATTCCATTCAATATAGGAATACATTTTTTTCAAAGATTCTTCATTGAGAATGATCCGGCCTCTGCCTTTTCTTCTTTTTTCCTTATTTTCTTCAGACAATTCTGTCATATTTTCCAGAACCTGTGTCTGCATCTGTTCCAGCATATTTTCATACTGTTCTTCCGAAAGAAAATCTTTCCAGTCAAACTCCTGCAGATCTTCCAACGTCACATCCAGCACCTTTTTCAGATCACCATGCTTTTTCTCAAACTCCGGATCTACAAAGCAGTTATATAATTCATCCACAACTTCGATCACCTGCATCGTTTTCGATGCTGCTTTCAGACCGTGAAGTTTTTTCAAAACTTTCTCTATCCGTTTTTCCACCAGATAAGAAGGATCCAGCTCTCTTCGCAGCATGGAAAAGCGGATTTTTCCCAAGGCTTCGTCTGTCTGCATACTGGAAAAATCTTTTTCAAGAATTTCTTCATACGCACGTTTTCTGATATTTTTCACGCCCTGACGCTCTGCACCGATCTTTTCACTGCATGCCATATCGATACACATTCCGGAAACACGCATCAGTCCTGTTTCTTCTGCACCATAATAAAGCTTTTTGATCAGATACATGCTGTATTCGTCCATCGAAAAATATTTTGCCATAGCTCCCTGCTTAATGGCATCATACAACGCACTGTATTTTGATTCCAAAAATGCTTCCGCATTCATTTTCGCTTCCAGTGTATAATCACCGCTGACTGTCCACAGCAGATTTTTCATACGGTTTTCAATTTCAAACAGATCTTTCGTTTCTTCCATCAAAATACATCTTCCCTTGTCCAGTCTTCCGGAATCCGTGTCATCACAATATCTTCTACGATCTCACGTTCAAATACATCAAAGCTTTTATTGGTGATTCCCATATTCACTGCTGCTGCCGGTTTTAATCCCGTCTGAATGGTTTTTAAAGCTCCGATCATCCCACGGATGTCCAGCGATTTTGTAGAGATCTCACTATGCTCTGCTTTTAACTGCAGATCCATAAACAAGCCGGTAAACTGTTCCAGTGCTGAATTTTTTACTTCCGGAAAATAAGTCTTTAAAATCTTCCAAATGGTTTCTTCTTCCTGCCTTGGCATATTGATGACCATAAAGCGTGATACCAGTGCTTCATTTAATTCTTTCGTTCCGGCATAGCCGTAATTCATCGTTCCGATAAATCTTGCTGCCGGATGCAGTTTGATCCGTTCATAGCCCGGAATATCAATGATCCCACGATAGTCTAATGCTGCATGAAGAACCGATACCGCATCATTTTTTGCCATATTGATCTCATCAAAAACACCAAAGCCGCCATTTTCTGCACAAAGCGTTACCATACCTTTTCGAAGGCAGACTTCATTGTTGACAAAGGTATCTGTTCCGATCAGTGCCGCACTGTCTACATTGACATGAAACGATATATTATAGGAAGGTCTTCCGAAAATATATGCCAGATTTTCCGCTAAAATATTTTTCCCCGTTGCTTTTCCACCGGAAAGCAGAAGATTTTCTCCTTTTAACAATGCCGCAATGGACATTTCTAAAATTTCTTTTCCATAAAAAGGGATTGGCGGCTGCGGAATTCTCTCACAGATACTTTTTTCCGCCGGATACTGTTTTCTGAAATTTTCCACTTCTATTAATAAGTTTTCATTGATCTGCTGTTCTCTTAAAAAGTC
>CAZWLV010000221.1:0-2823 GCA_964634715.1 uncultured Lachnoclostridium sp.
TTTTACCACTTTATCGTGTTGAAATCTTTGTTTCGTTTTCTTATACTTAAAATACGAAATATTTACTTTCCAAAAGAGCACTCATTTTGATCTCATAAGTCAATTTTTTTGCATTTTGTAAAAAGTAAACAGAAAGTGGGGGAACACAATGAAGAAAAAAATATGTGCAATGCTGTTCTGTTGTTGCGTAACAGCTGCATTGCTGTCAGCCAATGTATTGGCGGCTGAAAACAGAAATACGGAACATATTTCTGTCTGCAATTTAGAAAATACAACCTCATTTGTATTTTCAGATTCTAAAATTTCCGTTACGGAAGAAACTGATACCGGTTATAAAATCAATAATACCAACCTGACCATCACCAGTAATGGTATTTATACTATTTCCGGTAACTGTTCCAATGGCAGTATTGTGGTCGACAAAGGACTTACGGATGTTACCTTGATATTAAAAGATCTGACACTTACATCTTCCTCTACAGCACCTATTGTCGTGAAAAAATCATCGATCGTCTCCATTCATTTAGAAGGAACTTCTGCTTTAACTGATGATGAAAATCCGGAAAATGAAACTTCATCAGATACAACATTGGCAGATGCATTTGAAGGTGCTGTAATTAAAGTAAAAAGCAAAGCTTCTGTAACATTTTGTGGGGATGGCAACTTAAACATTATCGCTAATGCAAAAAACGGTATTAAAGGCGGTGCTTCTACAGCACTTATTTTTAATCAATCGGGAACCATAGACATTAGTGGTAATGGGAAATACTATGGCACTACAAAATCCGGTGCTGCAATCAATAATGGTATTACCTGCGATGGCAGCATCGTATTCAATCAGGGAAATTATATTATTAAAGCTGCAAGTGACGGTATTAAAAGTGCTCCTGATGCAACTGATGAAACCGAAGGAACCACGATCGATACTGACTCAGCCGGAACAATTACCGTAAACGGCGGTAACTTCGATATTGATGTAGATGGAGATGGTTTTCAGGCAGATACAGCTCTGATCATCAATGACGGAACTTTTGACATTCAGACATGGAAAGGTTACAGTGAATGGAATGATACACTTGCAGATAACTATAGCTGTAAAGGACTGAAAGCTTCCGGTGACCGGGCAGAAGAAGCTGAAATTTCTCCAGCCATTACAATTTCTAATGGTACTTTTTTGTTAAATACAGGAGATGATGCAATCCATTCTGATGCTGATATTACTGTCACAGGCGGTACTTTTACCATAGATACCGGAGATGACGGTATTCATGCCGACACTACTCTGGTACTTGGAACAGAAGGAGGATTCGAACAAGATCCGAACGTTATCATTCATCATTCGTATGAAGGTATTGAAAGCGGCACCGTATCTATTTATTCCGGGCGATACTATGTTATTGCCAGCGATGACGGTATCAATGCAGCAGGTGGCAGCAGTAATGGTTTTGATCCGGGTAATGGCGGTGGAAATAACTTCAGGCCGGGACCGGGTGGCGGAAATCATGGCGGTTGGAATCCAGGCAATGGAAATTCATCATCTGCCAGTGATTACAACATTTACATTTATGGCGGCGACATTTATGTAAACTGTTCCGGTGATGGTCTTGATTCCAATGGCGGGTTATATTTGTATGGCGGACAGCTTGCTGTGTTCAGCATGGCTTCCGGCGGAGATAACTCGGCACTTGATGCTGACGGTACGATTCTGATCCAAGGAGCTACAATTTTTACGGCTGGAACCAAAGGTGTAGATGGAACTGCCCAGAATCACTGGTTTGGAACTGATCAGAAATATTCCGCATCAAGCACAAGCTATCGTTCAGGGCAAATCATCAATACAACTGCCGGAAACACTGAAAATGTATTTTTCAGCTATACTCTTCCTAAAAATGTAAATTATATGATGGCATCTTGGCCTTCCTCAGTTTCAGACAGTTCTCCTTCATTTACAACTGCCGAAAGCATTGTTTCCTGCAAGGGCGGTTCATGGAGCCATAACTGGAATTCCGGCGAAGTCACAAAAACTGCTGCCTCTGATTCTACAGGAATTATGACCTATACATGTACCGATTGCGGAAGAACAGAAACATGCACGATTCCTATGATTGTAAATATTGATCCGTGTACTCATTCTGCTGAAACCGAAATACCTGTGGATAAAGGATTTACAGTTACATTTGACTGCGACAGCGGAATTGAAAGAATTGATATATATTATACTCAGGATTACACAACAGCTGACGATATTGATGTTACATCAACCGTTTCTCGCGATTCCGATACAGGAAAACCGGATAATTCCGGAAGCGGTCAGGTGAATTTCCGTATCTGGCTGAACTCCGGTTACAACATTTCTTCTGTTACTGCTACAAATGGTACATATAAAAATATTAAGACTCCTGATGATACTGGTGTTGAAAATATGTATCGTATTACAAAAATCAGCAACAACACAACCGTCACAATAACAACAACCAATGATAATGGACATGAACATCACTATGGTGCAGAATGGAGTGCAAATGAACATCAGCATTGGAAAGAATGTACCTGTGGTGAAAAAGCAGAACTTGCAGATCATACTTTCAAATGGATAGTTGACAAAGAACCTACAGAAGACGCGGTAGGTGTAAAACACGAAGAATGTACGGTTTGTCATGCAACACGCAGTGAAAATACAGAAATCCCTGTATTGAAACCGGCACAGAAAGTCGTTCGTATTTTCGGAAAAGACCGATATGAAACAGCATATAAAGTAGCGGATGCTTACAAAGAAGTGCTTGGAATCGAAAAATTTGATACTGTGATCGTGGCAACAGGCAA
>CAZWLV010000222.1:0-1378 GCA_964634715.1 uncultured Lachnoclostridium sp.
TAAAATAACTTTGCTCATAAATGCAGCCCACTGCCCATGAGTTACCCTTCCTGTCCTGCAAGATAATTGATAAACTGCTGTGCTGTCCGTCCTGAAATCCCGCCATGGCTCATTTCCCACGCATTGGCCTTTGCCATCAGTTCTTCCTCTGACAGTTTGATCTGCGGATAACGTTTTGCAAGCTCACAAACGATCTGATTAAACTCTTTTTTCGTCGGTTTTGAGTAGTTGATGGTCACACCAAATCTTGCCACCAGCGATAATTTTTCCTGCATCGTATCCGAACGGTGCAGTTCATCCTGTGACATATCAGAACGGTCACTCCATGTTTCCCTGATCAGATGCCGTCTGTTAGAGGTCGCATAGATCAGGACATTATCCGGTTTTGTCTCCATACCGCCTTCGATCACGGCTTTTAAAAATTTGTATTCGATCTCAAATTCTTCAAATGACAGATCATCCATATAAATGATAAAACGATAATTTCTGTTCTTGATCTGAGCGATCACGTTGGAAAGATCCTGAAACTGATGCTTATAGATCTCGATCATACGCAATCCTCTGTCATAATATTCATTTAAGATCGCTTTGATGCTGGTAGATTTACCGGTACCGCTGTCTCCAAAAAGCAGACAATTGTTCGCCGCTCTTCCTTCCACAAAAGCCTCTGTATTATCGATCAGCTTCTGTTTCTGGATCTCATAGCCGACCAAGTCGTTTAACATCACCTTTTCCGTATTATTGATCGGTAAAAATTCCACGCCATTTTGACTGCTTTTGATACGAAATGCCTTATTCAAACCAAACATTCCCACACCATAGGCTTTATAAAAATCAGTTACGATCTCAAAAATTTCATTTTCATCTTTTGCCTGTTCGATTCTTTCACTGACCATCTGTACTTTTTCACTGACATTTTTATTGTACATCCGTTCTTTTTTCCCGATGGCTTTATAATTACAGATCGTCGAAAAACAGTCAATGCCAAGTTCTTCTTCTATTTTTGAAAAATCAAAGTCAAACAGATTTTTAAAGATTTTAAAATCTCCTTTTGCAAAATGATTAACCGTTCCGTCATTTGCTCCGACTTTTTCACAGGTCATGGAGAAAGAATTTTCATTGGTCAGCAGGATCAATGTCAGATAATTATGCCACAGATTTTTATCAAATCCATAGATCGTAGCCGTATCCAAAAGGGCTTTCATCTGTTCATAAATCCTCGTAATAAGATTGGCATGATCTGCCGTTCCTTTTTCAAAATCTTCAAAAATCCCTGACAGCTTCCGCAAAATACTGTCTTCTCCCAGATCTCTGTATAATATCAATTTTGCAGCTTCTCTATACATTTTATCAACCTCTTTTCCGGCTTAATTGTTAC
>CAZWLV010000222.1:1478-2804 GCA_964634715.1 uncultured Lachnoclostridium sp.
GTACAGTAACGCTTAATTTTCCTGTGCAGATTTCGTGCTATTTTCTTTTAGGAGCATACTTCCCCTGACAACTGCCCCTTTTCCATACTTTTGTTTAATGGCATCGATCGCCTGATCCAGCTTCTCCAGTTTTTCTGTTGAAACAGCATTTCCGCTGCTTTTCTTTTGATTTTCAGGACTGATCTTCTGTGAAAAATCCAGATCAAACAGCGATAACTGTACCGGTTCTTTTTTATCCTGAAGTTTCGCTGTACGGATTCCCAAAAGACGGATCGGTGTTCCGTTCCATAGTTCATCAAACAGCTGACATGCCAATTCGTAAATCTTTCCTGTAGAATTGGTCGGTGAAAATAACGCTGCCTGATGAGAACTTTTATGAAAATCTGCATATTTGATCTCCACTGCTACATTTCCTGCTAAAAATCCCTGCTTTCTCAGCCGTTCTGCAACCGATTCTGCCAAAAGCAGCAGCACTTTTTTTGCACTTTCTGCATCGACCGCATCTTCTCTTAGTGTCGTCGAATTTCCGATCCCTTTCGCCGCCGTTTCTTCTGATTCTACCACATCACTGCCGATTCCGTTAGCATTTTCCCAAATTAATTTTCCAAAACTTTTAAAATGAGCCTCTAAAATTTTCAGATCCATCTGTGCCAGATCCCCGATGGTATGGATCCCAAGATTTCGAAGTTTCGGTAAAGATGATCTTCCTACCATATAAAGATCCGATACCGGAAGTTTCCACATTTTTTCCTGTATTTCTGATTTCCACAAGGTATGCACTTTGTCCGGCTTTTCAAAGTCACTTGCCATTTTTGCAAGGATCTTTACTTCCGAAATCCCGACATTTACGGTAAAGCCAAACTTTTCCCGAATCTCATCTTTAAGCTCATAAGCAAATTTCACTGCATCGCCATGCAGATGAGCGATCGGTGTATAATCCATAAAACATTCATCTACCGATAATTGCTCGATATCCGGCGTATAGGTTCGAAGATGATCCATTAATTGCCTGCTGTATCTGGAATACATCTGATGATCCGGAGATTCCATTACCAGACTGCCGCATTTTCGAAGAGCCGATGCAACCGGTTCTCCGGTAGTGACTCCATATCGTTTGGCTGATTCTGATTTTGCAAGCACGATCCCGTGACGGCTCGCTTCATCACCGCCAATGATGGAAGGAATTTTCCGAAGATCTGTCTTGGATCCATTTTTTAATTTTTCCACCGCAGTCCAGCTAAGATAAGCTGAATTCACGTCAATATGAAAGATCACTTTTCCCATGCTCTTCTCCTCCCAAGCTCTATTTTTCCTTAACTTCTCAAG
>CAZWLV010000223.1:0-2799 GCA_964634715.1 uncultured Lachnoclostridium sp.
AATTAATGATCGATGTCAGCGGTGTTTTAATATCATGAGAAACATTCGTGATCAGATCTGTCTGCATCCTTTCATTCTTCATACTTTCCATGACCGAATTTAGTACAACCTCATTGACACTGTTTAACGTATGGGCAAACTCCTGACGGAAACCGGTAAATTCTTCTTCCTCATAATGATAATTGATCTCACCCGCTTCCATCCGTTTCATTCCGTCTAAAAGCTTCTGATCCTGAACTGCACTTTTTAACAGCAGCACGGCAACGATCAGATTAAAGATCAGCACAAACAGCATTCCAAGATCCACAAAATTCCACAACAGCAGATTGATCAGTACATAAGCTCCGAACAAAATCAATACTTTTGTCGGTCTTCGGCTGTTCAAAAAAATACTTTTCAGCATTTCCAATGCCTTAAAGGTATAACTGTTCTTCCAGAGAAGCTTTGCCTTCGCTCTTCGGAGCATACTGCACCATCCGGTCAGAAAAATACAGTTTTCCGCCAATGCTACAAATCCGATGATGCCTTCCCATGTCATAAATGAGAAGAACCGGCTGAAGATCCTCAGGGAAAAAATCCCGACAAATCCGATCAGAAGAATGATCAGCAGACTGATCTCTGTTTTCCACAGGTCAAACCAGTTCAGCTGGATCCCTGTCTCATCAGGATCGATCCCTGCTTTCGCCGTAAGGATGGCAAATGTTCCGATATATCCAAAAAGCCCGATCATTCCGATCATCAGGATCAGCCATGCAATGGTCTGAAGACTCTGATAACGTTCATATCCGGTAAAAAAGATGTCCTCTGCCGGATATTCTGTGTCTACAGCAACGATCAGAAGATAATTCTCCGATCCGGACATTCCGTACTTTTCTACATAACCATACAGATCTGTAACGCTCAGTTCTATCTTTTCTGCATCAACGGATAATACTTCATTATCATAAATACAATACGCACCATGATTTCTTTTCACATGCTTGATGATCTCTTCTTCGGTAGCCTGTCTGTATTCCGTAGCATTGGTATAGATCTGACCGTTTCCGCGATCGATCAGGAAATATCTGATATTGCTGGATTGTTCTGAAAAAATGTTGACATTATCTCTGTAAGAAAGCACATCAGAAACAATGTTTTCCAGCGTTTTGTCCATCTGCTCGTACAGCGTTCCCAGATCCTGCCCCGTCTCAACGGCATATGCAACGATACTTTCATAATTTTCCGGCTGATATTCTTCATTCAGGATCCGTTTGCTGTAATTGGTCTGATAAACATTTTCAGAAGAATTGCTTACATTCTGATAATATTGATAATACGCTGTCCACTCACTGTCTGAAGTAATAAAATATCGTTCCAGATCTTCCTGAAGTCTGGAAGCTTCTTCATCTTCCCCAAGATAAAACGTCAGATACCCTTCTGCATCAATCTCTACTCTGCCATAATCCCAGCCTTTTTGTGCCCAGTTCAGCAGATCTCCCAGATGATAATACAATCCTTCCGCTTCCTGCTCTCCGGTAATGATCCCTTTTTCAGCGTAGGAACTGATATTTACCAGTCTCTGCGGATCATAAACTCCATTTTCTTCAAATCTGGTCGCACGGGTTGCCGCACGGATGGCACGGGTTGCCTGATTCAAAGACTGTGTCTGAAAATATTCTGACTGCTCATAACTTCTGTGCGACAAAAGATCATCCCATGATCCATTATTAAAACCATAACTGCTGGTCATGATCAGTACCGTGATCAGCACCAGTGCAAAAATCTGGTTGAGAATGACCAGTGCTGTTTTCACTCCCTTGGTAATTCGAATCTTAAACATCATAACTCCCTGAAAATTTAATCTCATCACTGCTTTGACAGCTTTTGGAAAAAATAAGTGCAAAACCGTAATTCATCACCACATTTTGCAATGCAGTGATGATCACACTAAATCTTTTCTACTTTATAACCAACGCCCCACACAACCTTCAGATAACGCGGATCCTTGGAATTTACTTCAATCTTTTCACGGATATGACGGATGTGGACTGCTACCGTATTATCTGCACCGATGGCTTCTTCATTCCAGATGCTTTCATAGATCTGATTGATCGAAAATACTTTTCCCTGATTTTTCACCAGTAAGAGCAGAATATTGTACTCGATCGGTGTCAGTTTTACCACTTCTCCATCTACGGAAACTTCTTTCAGATCATCATTGATCACAAGACCGCCTGTCTGGAATACAGCTCCATCATTGGTCGTTTTATTTCCAAGTTTTGTATAACGGCGAAGCTGGGATTTTACCCTTGCCGTCAGTTCCAGCGGATTAAACGGTTTCGCCACATAATCATCCGCACCCACATTTAAGCCAAGGATCTTATCTGCATCTTCGGATTTTGCTGACAAAATAATGATCGGGATGCTGCTCTCTTCCCGGATCTTTAAAGTTGCACGAAGTCCGTCAAGTTTTGGCATCATCACATCAATGATCAGCAGATGTACCTCATTATTTTTTAAAACTTCCAGTGCTTCCAGCCCATCATAAGCCTTTAACACATGATACCCTTCCTGAGTCAGATAAATATCTATTGCTTCTACGATCTCACGATCATCATCACATACAAGAATCGTTTCCATACCTTCACCTCATCTTTTATTTTCATCACTTTGATTAATGATAATTTCCTAATTTATTTTATACTAAATTTTCTTTAATATCATCACTTGATTTCATGAAGATTTTCTTAAATTTCCGCCTTTATTTTAATTTTACATAAAACAGGCCAAATAGCAAATACTAAACATGAACTTTTTATG
>CAZWLV010000224.1:0-2794 GCA_964634715.1 uncultured Lachnoclostridium sp.
ATTTCTGTCGAACCGGCTTCCCGCGCCGCATCAGTTTCGTCCATTTCCCTATCACAGCCGGCTAGCAGCAGTCCTGCCATCAGCATATATGCTATCATATAGCATCTTTTCTTCATGTGTTCCTCCTGTCCGTTTACAACGTCATTTTGCACAAGCACTATATTATATGATTCTTTTATAAATTCCAAGCGTATTTTCTATTTTTAAGGAAAGCTTTAGAAAAGATACACCCTTTTCACAATAAAAAAGCCCTTAAATACTGTTTTCAGTACTTAAAGGCTTCTCTCATTTACATATTACCATTCAAAAGCTTACTATGCTATGCGATGTTTATTCGCAAACGTATGGCATCAATGCTACTCCACTTGCCGACACCACCATACACGCACCATTCCCCAATTATCAAGCCTCCTCACATATATATGAGTACTCGTTCAGTACCCTATAAGACCCGTTTTGTACACAAAGTTGTGTCAAATCTTGTGTCAAAACACGAAAAAAGAAGCCTTTTTTTGGCTCCTTTTCTCTCGTTTTTGTGTCAGACTATAACACCTTAATGATACCATCCAAATCCGTCCGCACTTCCTTTAAATTACTTTGCGTGATGTGAGTATAAATATCTATCGTTGTTTTTATCGAACTATGCCCCATTAAAACCTTTAAACGCTCATATGGAATTTGCTTTTCTACAAGTCTTGTTGTCAGCGTATGTCTCCACACATGAGGGGTATGTACCGGTATCACAACAGGCTCGCGGTTTTCTTCTTCTGCTCTTTTTCTCTCCCACTCGTTTGCTTGCTTAACAATATTTTTCAAAGACCTCACAACCGCTTCATGCGTAAATGGTACACCAGTTTTTGCAGTAAATACAAACTGACTGTAACCATCAATTTTTATATCCTGCCTTATTCTCATATCGTTCTGGTACTTTTTTTGTATTCTGAATAACTCTGCAACTTCCTCTGTCATCGGAAACTGTCGGTAAGCATTTTTTGTTTTTGGAGACGTAATAAAAAATTCATGTCCGTTACCTCTGTCACGATAATTGATACTGTGGTTGATGTCTATAACCTTATTTTTGAAATCAATATCCTTCCAAGTCAGCCCATATAATTCTCCAAACCTTAACCCAGTACTAAGTCCTATCGCCATCGCAGGAAGATGAATATTCTGCCACTCTCCCTCTCTTTTCAGAAACTCAATAAAAACTTGTGTTTCTTCTACTGATAAAGCCTCTCTTACCGCTTTGGGTGTAGCACATACATCTTTCATAATATCTATTGCAGGATTTAGTTGAATGACACCATCATACACACCTTGTTGTAAACAGTTATACAACATACTGGCTAATGACCGTAATGTACCATGAGCAAGATTTTTCTTTTCAGCCAAATGTTGAAAGTGTGCTACTACATGGGTACGTTTTAAATCCTTAATAGGCATTCTGTCAATTACACTATCTTTTACATACCACTTATAATAATTCTCATAATTAAATAATGTAGATTGCTTTACCTTATTACGCTTATATATTTCTATATACTGCGGATACCACTCTCCCAAGGTCAGTTTTGATACGTCCGTATTAACACCATTTGCCACATCAATCTTGCACTGCAATATTTTCTTTTTCAATTCGTTCAAATCCCTATCATAAATGTATTGAGGTTTTCCGTACAACTGATAACGATAAATAAATCTTCCGTCCGCTCTTTCTGAAACACCCTCGGGCAATACCCTTCCGTCTCTGCTCTTTCTTCTTGCCATATCCATATCCTCCTAGATTTCGTCTGATTCATTTCATCAGAGGGGTAACGCCGAACCACTCTGATTGTCAAGCACTTTTTACATTGCCTCTTCGTATAAAAATTCTTTCAATTTCTGAACATTCCAACGTCTTATTCGCCCTATCCTTACTTCTGCCTTTGCCAGTGTTCCAATCTTTTCAGCGGTTCTTCTTCCACAGGAAAGAAGGACACACAACTCCTCTAAGTTTACTAACAACTGGTTTGTGTTTTTTATATTATCCATCATGATTTTTCTCCTGTTAAACTGTTATACTCTTTCATACTGATGACATACTTTGCATCTTCGGGCAGTTCATAATTTACCCAGATAAATTCATGCCCCATATCTTTATGTACCTTTGATACCTGACAGGCTTTCACAATGTCAGCTAACTTGTAACATTTCCACCCATAAGGCAAGAGATAGCGGTCATACAAATCTATTCCATGCTCTGTCTTATAACCACACAACATAATTTTACATTTTGACTGTTGAATTGTTTTCAACAGCCGTATCTGCTCTTTGCGTGGAAGTTCATACGCATACGCTCTGTTTGCGTCCACTCCCCTTAAGTCATGTCTGTATGGAGGGTCAACAAATGCAAAGGCATTTGAATTGTCCGCAATCTTTCCCAACAGGTCAATGCCATTCATATTTTTTATTCTGACATTTTCCAAACGCTCATATACTTTGGGTATATGAAACTGAATATCCTGCCTGTATGCGTTTGTATCTTTAAATGCCTTATTGGCAAATGATTTCCTTGTCGAGTTAAAACTCTGCGTAATCAATGTAAATATTTCAACAGCCTTATCTATTTCATCCATGCCACGAAAATTCCTAATCTTCCAGTCCAAGGCTTCTTGAAATTCACTCTTTCCCTACCAAAGTCTGCAAAGTCTTTCCACAAGCACTTTCCCCTTTTCCCTATCTGACAGAACTCTCATAAAATGCACTAAATCTGAATCCAAATCGTTAATTACTTCCAACTGACTGCGTGGGTGAT
>CAZWLV010000225.1:0-2780 GCA_964634715.1 uncultured Lachnoclostridium sp.
AATGTATAAGTTTTTCCGTATTCAAATGTACCTGTTGTTTTGGTACCTTCTGTTAAGTTATGAGAATGTTCGATATGATACTGTAATGTACCTGCATCTTCCGGAACACCAATGGTTCTGTCAAATGTCAGCGTTACTGTTTTGGTCGTTGTCGCTGCATTTCTTACGGAAATGATACCGTCTTTTCCATCAAAACATGAGAATCCATAAGCATCCTGAGAACCTTTTCCGTTACCGTTGCTCATGGTAATACCATTGCTTGGATGGTTACCGAACATTTTTGCATTTTTCAGGATATGATGATTTTCTTCTGCCCATGCAAGGAATTCTGCCGTAACTTCATATTTTCCTTCTGTCATGATCTTATCGGAGAAGTATAATTCCCAGAATGCCGTACCACGGGTAGCGATCATATACAGATAGTTCTGGAACTGTTCATCTGTTGCGGTATTGATGTTCATACCTGTTCCTTCTACACCATAAACCGGGTCATGGTTGTAAAGGTGTTCTAATGGGAACTGGAATTCATGAACATTGATAAATTCATAGTAAGCAGCATCACGATAAGTCATCTGTCTGTCCATCTTGCTGGAGCTGCTTCCGGAGTCATTCTGGTCATGTGTACACTGGATCCATACAGAGTTTGCCCACTGTAAGAACCATGGACTTGGGTTTGTATAACATGTCAGAGAAAGCCACAGATTGTTGACACCATCTTCTTTTTCGCTTTCACGAACTGCTTCAAATACCTGGATCCAGCCTTCCCAGAGGTCTGTTACGTGATACATATTGTTGTATCCGCCGGTCATATGGTTGTTTGCATATCCCGGAACACCGTCTGCTGCTGCGAATGCCGCATACTGTGCTTTGTCAGCAAAACCGTCCCATTTCCAGTAGTTGACGCCGTATTCTTTCTGCCAGTTTGTAAACATTTCTGTCAGATTTTTCAGATAATTACGGTCTGCAACGTCGATAGAACCGCCGGCTTTGCTTCCTTTACCGCTCTTTGTAAGGATATCTGCCAGAGAGCTGTAGAAGTTATAACCGCCACGAGGTCCTACCCATACACCGAAGTTACTTCCGAATTTATGTACCAGATCAGAAGATGTGGTCAGACCATTCGGGAATTTACTGTTGAATTCCCAGAAACCACTCTGGTTCAGTGTTGTACCTGCACGGTTTGCATCTAATACATAAGTATTGTTATAGTTGATCCATCCATCATCTACTACATAGGAATCCAATGGACGTGTTCCTGCTGCATTTAATTCTTTATCCATTTCGATAAAGGAATCATATATGATCTCATCGCTGATCAGCATCATGTTATCAAACCATGAATTGTACTGGATACGGAAATCCGTCGGTGTAGCAATGGTTTCGATGTATTCAAAGAAATCTGCCTGAATAACCTGCTGTTCTGTACTTCTTGCAGCACCTGCAACGGTCTGCCAGGTCATATATTTTCCGTCAGTTGTCAGCTGATTGTCTTTTTCGAATCTGTCAAAGCTCTTACCTGTATAGTATCTGATAAAGCCTGTACCATCTACGATCTCAGTATCTGTTTCCGGAAATTCACTTCCGAAGAACATTCCCTGAATGTAGATCGGCTGTCCAAGATTTGCCTTGTACTGATCCATTTCAACGATTCCGCCGGAATCTGTCGGGATCGTCCACTGTGCATCATCATCACTTACTACCATATGTTCCAGATCGATATAGTCAATGACTGCGGATTCTTTCTGATCTTCCGGAACACTGATCTCCATATATTTACGCATGAAGTGGTCGCCTTCATACATCACAATGTTTTCAGTAATTGTGTAAGTAACGGTGTTGCCTTTGTAAGTAAATTCAAACGGTTCAAAAGTAAATGTCACTTTTTTACCTGTCTTTTCTACTTCATTGATCGTAGCTTCTGTATCTTCGATCGTAACATCTTTTACTTCCAGATCGCTTGCTGCAAAAGAACGTTCGTCATCAGAAGAAACCGGTGCTTTTTCTTCATGAAGATTGAATTCTGCACCGCCTGCAAACTGCAGTCCGTTTTTCGCAGAAACAGCGACCAGTTTTAACTGTGTTGCTGTACATTCTTCCTCAAGATTTACATAGATCGGATTAACTCCGTTATACTTGAACTCTCCTTTAGAGATCAGCTCCCAGCCTTCGTCTCCGATTTCCAGTGTTTCTTCAGCATCAGAAGCCCAGAGTTCATAACCTTTAATATTACCGTTTGTATCTTCTCCATTCTGTCTTGGTGTGTAGGAGAAGCAGTTAAATGTCTTTTCCCCATTTAATGTGATGATGACATTATACGGGAAATTTGTCTGACCGATCCCGCCGCCATAGTTGGAATGCCAGATACTGTTCAGGTTTCCGTCTAAAAGGTTCGATGCAGGTCCATCAGACGCTCCGCTTGCATTCTGACGGCTGTCTGCAGTTGCTGTCCAGCCTGTTCTGTCCATGGCTTTCAATGAAACTGCGGTTTCTGCCTCTTTTGTTACTTTTACGATAAATTCTTCACTGCCTTCTCCCGGTGTGAATACCGTATCGCTGCCGTCTGTACGTTTGTTTACGATTTCAACGGTAGAGAGTTTATCTCCTTCTACGGAGAAAGTTCTTTCGATCGCATCGTTTCCGATGGTCACGGTGTCACCTTTTTGTACTGCTGTGATCTTACCAAATTCCGGTGTGTTTTCTGCTGCATCTGCAACTGTCACATTAGACAACGCACTGGTCGCTACCATGGTAAAAGCAAGTACAAGACTTAAGATTTTCTT
>CAZWLV010000226.1:0-2779 GCA_964634715.1 uncultured Lachnoclostridium sp.
TTATTTTTCAGTACCGCAGCCTCCCTGCTTCCTTTTTGCACAAGCTGCCGCATGAGGACACCCGATGCACGTAACACCACGTTTTTTTTCACCTCTGATATAAACCAACGCTGCCACTACAAGGAGCGCAATGATCAAAATCACGATCACATCCACTGCCATACCGATCACTTCCTAACTTTAAACTGTCTTTTTCTTCAATGCATACTCTGCATCAAATTTCTTTTCCTGTTTCTTTATAATATATACCACAACTGCCACGATCAATGCAACAACGATCAGTCCCGGAACAAATCCGTTTCCTACGGTACCTTCTGTGATCAGTGTTCCGATCTGATATACGAGGAATGCTACCGTATAACCGGTTGCAAACTGTAATGCAACACCGCCCCAGAACCATTTTCTATCTTTCATTTCTGAGTTCATCGCTCCCAATGCTGCAAAGCAAGGAGGTGTATAGAGGTTAAACATCAGGCAGGCAAGTGCTGCAACTTTTGTAATTCCAAAGATTGCTGCAACTTCATTCGCACCTCCCATCAGTGCCAGTTCATCTGTATCGATGAAAGAAGTTACCCCATAAACAACGGCCAGTGTACCAACAACATTTTCTTTTGCAATAAAGCCTGTCACTGCTGCTGCCGCCATCTGCCATACACCGAATCCCAGCGGAACTAAAAGTACTGCGATCGGTGTTGCGATTCCTGCCAGAATAGAAGTACTTTCCATTCCTTCTTCTACAAGCTGTAACTGCCAGTTGAAAGACTGCATGATCTGTACAACTGTATTGCACACAAGAATGATCGTTCCCGCTTTTACGATATATGCTTTACCACGTTCTAACATAGAGAAGAATGCTCTCTTTAAACTTGGAATCTTGTATTCCGGAAGTTCCATGATAAAGAATGACTTTCTGTATTTATATCCAGTGATCTTATTTACCAGTAATGCACCTAAGAAGATCAATAAGATTCCTACGAAATACATCAATGTACCAACCCATGTCGCATCTGCAAAGAACACACCCGCAAATAATGCAATGACCGGTAACTTCGCACCACATGGCATAAACGGTGTCAGCATTGCTGTTGCACGGCGTTCTCTTTCATTACGGATCGTACGGCATGCCATGATACCAGGGATCGCACATCCTGTACCGATGACCATTGGAATGACAGATTTTCCTGACAGACCTACTTTTTTAAAGATTGGATCCAATACAACAGATACACGAGCCATATAACCGCAATCTTCAAGCAATGCGATCAGGAAATACATTACCATAACCAATGGAAGGAATCCCACAACGGCACCTACACCGCCGATGATACCATCTACCAGTAATGCCTGAACGAATGGTGACGCACCACTTACAAGACCAGCAACCCATTCCTGGAACGTTTCGATCCAACCTACTAATACATCCGCGATCCATGGTCCTACCGTAGACTGGGAAATATCAAACACAAGGAACATTACAACCGCAAAGATTGGAATTCCAAGCCATTTATTTGTCAGGATATTATCAATCTTATCCTGAGAATTTTTATCTTTTGTCAATACTTTTCTCGTTTCCACCTGAGACACGATCTTATTCACAAAATCAAAACGTGCTCTGTCCGCTGCCTGAACAGCTTCTTTGCTATGTAAATTAATATCGCCCTGCACATAAGGTGCTTTTTGCACTTTTCCTTTCAATGCAGCTGCTGCTTTTACGACTTCTCCCAAACCTTTATCAGATGCTGTCGTAGAAACTGTTTTAATGACCGGACAACCCAGTTTTTCAGATAATTTTTTCTCATCAATTCTGGTTTCTTTTTTCGCATTAATATCACTTTTATTCAAAGCAACTACAACCGGAATTCCGAGTTCCAGTAACTGTGTTGTGAAGAATAAACTTCTGCTTAAATTCGTAGCATCTACGATATTGATGATCGCATCCGGTCTCTCATTTTTTACATATCCGCTGGTGATGCTTTCTTCTGATGTAAAAGGAGACATGGAATAAGCTCCCGGTAAATCTACTGCGATCAATTCCTCTGTACCATTATAAAAATGCTTTTTGATCGGATTTTCTTTCTTATCAACTGTAACACCTGCCCAGTTACCAACACGTTCGCTTCTTCCCGTGAGCGCATTGTACATGGTAGTTTTTCCACTGTTTGGATTACCTGCTAATGCAATTCTCATCTTCATTCCTCCTGCTTAGACATAGTCTTTTCTAATCTTAATTTCACTTTTCTAATATATGATAGTTTTAGCTAACCTATGATCAAAAACTATGAGAAGCACGCTTTGCGAACTTCTCAGGTTATCGCGGTACTCGCTTTGTTTTCGTCTGAAAACTATCTTGGCTTTCTAAATAACAATCGCCTCGGCAAGCTGATGATCTATATTATATCTGCCATCTTTGATCGCAACGACACAGCCACCTTTCAGATGAGAAATCACCGTAATCGGCTCACCACTATAACAGCCTAATGTAAAAAGAAAATCATTCAATTCTTCATCATCTGTCTGAATCGCCTTTACGATATATTCAATTCCTTCCTGTGCTTCTGCTAAATTCATAGTAACCTCCTATATTAGAACAGCAATTAGTCTCTCCTAATTCGTATGTTATAGTAACACTTGACTAACCAAATGTCAATATGACTAACTCATTTTTTTGAAATTTTTACCAATTTCTGTTACTGTACACACGTACCGTATGCACAGTAACATTCACAGGCTCATTTAGAGTTTTTCTTCGCAAAAGGCATAACTATAAATTACAGCGTAA
>CAZWLV010000227.1:0-2758 GCA_964634715.1 uncultured Lachnoclostridium sp.
ATATACTGCCTCTTAGACAAAAGGATGAATCACTTATGGTTCATCCTTTTTTTGTATCGTACACCCAACAATACATAACAAAAGCAGCAAGATTCCCCTGCTGCTTTTATTAACCTTATTCAATTTTTTCTCTTAAACATTTCCCACAAGGGCACCCTACTTTTGATTTACTTTCATAATAATTTACCGCATCCAAATATTCATCAAACCATTTTTTATTATATTCTGCCATACTTTTGCCAAAATAACACGGATTTATACCGTTATGTATAGTTCCTGATTTGATATTCAATAAATATTTTTTCATCTGTACCTCTTTATTTTCATTATAAATTTGAAATTTCCCACTCCTTTTGAGAAATAATGTTTTTAATATCCTGTATTTCTTTCTTTGCTGCTCTCTTCGCTTTTGCACCTTCACCAAACAATTTACTTTTATTTGTAGCCACAATTATCTCTTGTTCTGCCATCTGATTTTTAAGTTTTTCTATTTCTTGATGCAAGACTGCTTTTCTTTTCTCATTTTCTTTTCTTCGTTCTTCTGCTTCTTTTCGTTCTTTCTCTTTTATTTTTTCTTCATAACCTACAACTGCATAAACCCTACGTTTCTTATCTAAACTTTCCTCTACTATTCCGTCTTCTATCATGTATTTTAACGCTGCGCTTAACCATTGATTTGAATATTTTGATAATTCTGCAGAATTCTTCTGCAATTCAGATACTCCATACCTTCCTAAATTTTCCTCTAGATATTTTAAAATTTTTCCTATAGCTTCATTATGTGCTTGTCTCTTTCTTCTTTCTTCTTCTATCTCTTCTTCTTTTTTCTTTTGTAAAAATTCCATTCTCTCTTCTTCCGAATGTGCCCAATAAACTCCATCTCTCCCAGCGACCACCATGCCAACAACCTCCATATATCGTATTGCACGCTCTACAATCATAATTATCAACCATGGATTGTCAGAAACTATTCTATTCTGCAACGCTGTTTTTCCAAGCTCTTTAAAATCTTCCTCCTCATATTTTTTTCCAAGTTCCATTTTTTTCCAAATTAAATTAATCCACTCGTCTCTATTATCTTCCCATAACTTTCCGATTTCTTTTTCTGCTTGTCGTTTCAAGAAATTTGTTTCTATTTCTTTTAAATCGCGAACAATACTATAACACAGTGCATAATCAAAACACTCTAAATACTCCTCATTAATTCTTCCACTATCATACAAAGAATGTAAAGCTGCTGTTAATTCCGAACTGTAGCTTTCCTTACTTAACCCAAGGTGTGTTTTAATCCTTTCTTCTTCAACGAAAGTTCCCATTTGATTCAAATAACAAAGTATTTTATCCTCCATTTGTTCTACTCTATCTTCCTCCGTTAATGCTCTCAATGGTTTTTCGAAAACCCCTGTATCCTCCCATTCGATATTTTTATATATCGCTTTCTTTTCTTTTAACAGATTTTTCCAATTTGCAGGATTTTCTAACATCTTATCAATCAAATCACTTTCAACCGACAGCATAGGCATATTAAATATCTGTCCACATGCCGCACAATGATAATATGTATTTTTCTTTCCTCCGGCACCTGCTAATGCCCCCGGAACACCAATTAACGCAGTTCCTACAACACCTTTTACTACATCATATCCTTCTTTTTTAGATTCTACGATAATTCTTTTACTTCCACATGCCGCACATCTTAAACTCATTTAACCAATTCTCCTTTCATATCAAGTCCCTTGTATTTAGGAACTATTCTTCCATCAATTATGACATTATTCTTCCTTTTAGTCAACCAGAACAGGAACTATAATTCCTATACAAATCGTTTTGGAGGTACTATAATGCTTCTTTCAGATACAAGAGAAATTGGTAACAAATTGTTAGCCATCAGAAAAAAATACGGAATGACACAAAATGAAGTTGCAGAAGCTTCTGGTTTATCTAATAGAACTTATGCAGATATAGAAAGAGGTTCTGTAAAAATGAGAGTTGACACCATTATTCATATTTGTAATGCTCTTCATATAACCCCTGATGAAATATTAACAGCAGAAAACACAGAAGGAACCAAAGAGCAAGAAGAACTTTTGGCAAGACTTAATGCTTGCTCTCCAAAAGACAAACGAACTGCTTTGCAGTTACTTTCCGTTTATCTGAAATCATTGAACTAAAGGCAGGGTTTAAAATTCCCTACCTTTTTCTTCACTTTATGACTATTGCGTATCTATATTTACAATAAACATTTTCAATTAATAGACTCCTGCATATTGTTGCTTTTACATAAAAATTTATTTCTTATAAATTTCCAAAATACAACAATTGAACTATAAATTTATTTCTTATTCTGTCTGATATGACGCGATTGCTCCAACTTTCAGGACACTTGCTCCTGCTACTCACTGCATACACAATATCAAGTATATATTTCCATTAAAAAGCTGTGAAAGTGCATCTTCAATGTTCGTTTTTTCTGCAATAAATTCTCTATTCCCATCTTCCTTTAACGCCACAAATGCAAGTGTAATATTTGCTTTTTTGTTCTCTGTACATAATTACAGTCAATATCATATTTTTTTATTCTTCTATAATCTTATCTCCAAAAGGATTTTCTTCTAATTTTGTGATCATTGCAGATTTCACTCCCAGCTTGAAAAAATGCAGCAATCCTGCATTTTTATAAGGGAAATTTATAAAATCAACCTTTTTTAGTAAGAATAATGAATTTATTTTTGCAGAAAATATGGTATAGTAATGATGT
>CAZWLV010000228.1:0-2753 GCA_964634715.1 uncultured Lachnoclostridium sp.
GGAAATTCATCGATCAGCTGCTCAATGATCTGCTTTCTGATATAAATATCATAGCTCATCATGCAGATAAAAGAAAATAACTGTAAATATTCTTTGTCTTCTTCCGATTCTTCTGAAAAAGTTTCTCCTGCCCGTTCAAAATCTCTCTTAAGACTGACTTTCAAAGCTTCGATCTGATCTGCTTCCAGACTAAAAACTTCTTCATAGATATCTTCCAGATTCAGACCATTTCCTTTTTGAAAATATTTTTCCGTCAGCGGAGTAAGAATGCTCTGGATATCACCAATGGACAAAAAGTTTTTAAAATAACAGATAAACATCAGCACCAGCAAATGTTCCTTCGAATACTTTTTTCTGTCCGGTGCCGGCACCAGATGATTTTTAGCGTAATTGTTGATCATCGTCTTTGTCAGAACTTTATCACTTTCATAACGCTTCACATTTTCCAGATGCCCGTTCATAAATGTCAGCACCTGATCCATATAAAGATCGATATTCGGGATCTCTGAAGATTTTACATATTCCATCTGATCCAGCTTTTCTATGATGCTTTCTATAATTTTACCAGATTCTATTTTCAAAATTTCCACCTCACATGTAATCTATCTTGTAGTTTCCTGTAAACCATTCAGACGAAACCGGACTTCTGCCGGATCTGTGAACGGTCTTTTCACTTCTATCAAACATACATCCTGACCATATTATATAGTATTAAAAACTACATGTAAAGTTTTTTCTTTCTTTTGTTTCTTTACAAAATATACTCCATCTGGGTTTCTTTCGGCCGCATCCCCATTTTTTCATAAAATGCTTTTGCCGGATCGTTTCCTTCCCAGACATTTAATGTCACCTCGTAACAGCCTAATCTCACTGCTTCTTTTTTTACATATTCAAACAATGTCTGTCCAATATGCAGTCCTCTGATATTTTGATCCACACACAGATCGTCGATAAATAGTACAGAAAACGGAACCATGTTATTTGAAAACGGCTGCTGTTTTAATTCACAAAATGCATAACCTACAACCAGATCATTTTCATCCACTGCCACATAGACCGGCTTACTGTCATCTTTGAACATCTGTAATAATTCCGCATCCGTATATTTTGTCGTTCCGCTTACAAAAATATCCGGTCGGATCTTTGCATGTATTTCAAGAACCTGTGATAACAGATCCATCACTTTTCTTAAATCTCTTTCTTCTGCTCTTCTGATTTTTATCTGTGTTTTCTCCAATTTGTTCATTCCTAATCCTCCGTAAGTTTATTTAAGATCAGACTTCCTACGAACTCAATGCCATTACCAACGACAAATACCGTTTTGTCTTTTTCTGAATATCCTCTTCACTGACACCATAATATCTATACAAGTCTTTTGAAATCTTCTCAAACTGCTTCATTACTTTTTTATTTCCCGAATAAGATATACTGAATAGATTCCATCTATAATCAATCTGTATCTCAAAGTTACCAGTACCGATCTTTATTTCATATAAATGAAAATCCATAGGAATTACATCATCTGACATCTCGGCAATCATTCTGCTTCGAGTCTCTATTTTACTTAAATATTCTCTGACAGATCCTTCATTAGAAAAGTCCGGCTCTGGAATCTCTTTCATTTCCCCTAAAACTTCCGGCTGATGCTGCAAAATCAAACTCTCTTTTAAACTTTTTCGCTGTTCTATATATTTTCTTTCACTCGGATCCGTTTCGATCAGATGATATTTATTCTCTGCATATTGTACCAATTCATCAAGTGTATGGACTCCGGCAGTCACTCTCTTCTCTGCCATCTTACGTTTCAATCGATATATAGCATTTCGTATCCTTACTTTGAGAGGAGCTTTTTGTCCTGCTCCGCCGGCTATAAAAACACTTGTCGGACCATCTGCACCACCTATGATCGAAACTCCGCTTTTGCTCTTTTTCTTCATATATTTATCCTCGCAAAATTTCATTTTTTCGCTATTTACAGCTTTATGCTTAAAATCATTTATTTCTTCACATTTTTTAATATCATTTGAAAATATTTGTTGGATATGATCGTTGTTCATTTCTATATGGTGGAATTTTTTATAACATCAGAATATCAAAGAAGCACTGTTAATTCAATGCATTTGCAATCATTTAACAGTGCCTATGTATTCAAATCTTACTGTTCACTCGGATCTCGCAAACAGTAACATTTAATTCTTATATAATATGCATCACCTGAATTAATAAAATCCATGCCAGACCATAGTATGTAATCACTGCAACCAGATCATTGACTGTTGTGATCAACGGTCCCGATGCTACTGCCGGATCGATTTTTATCTTATGAAAAAATAACGGCACCAAGGTTCCTACCAGACTTGAAATTACCATGGATAATACCAAGGAGATTCCCACGCAGCCTGAGATCAAAAAAGCTGCTTTTATCGCATATCCTTTTAAAAAGGCAATATAAAAACCTAAGAAAACAAGTGTCAGAATGCCTAATAACACTCCATTGCAAAACCCAATTTTCACTTCCTTAAAGATCAGTTCCAGCTTATCTTTTGCTTTCAGCTCTTCATCCATCAGCACGCGAATGGTCACTGCTAAAGATTGTGTCCCTACATTTCCCGCCATATCTAAAATTAAAGACTGAAAACAGATCACAATCGGCAAAACCGCCACAACGCTTTCAAATGCTCCGACTACGGTTGATACACCCATTCCTAAAAATAATAAAACGATCAGCCAAGGCAATCTTTTTTTCATGCTTT
>CAZWLV010000229.1:0-2734 GCA_964634715.1 uncultured Lachnoclostridium sp.
ATTATCAAGACCATAAGCCAGAGCTGCTGCTGTCGGCTCGTTAATGATACGTTTTACATCAAGTCCTGCAATTTTTCCGGCATCCTTCGTTGCCTGTCTCTGAGCATCGTTGAAGTAAGCAGGTACTGTGATAACAGCTTCTGTTACTTTTTCTCCGAGGTGGTTTTCAGCATCTGCTTTTAATTTCTGTAATACCATTGCTGAAATTTCCTGTGGAGAATACTTTTTGTCATCGATCGCTACTCTGTAATCTGTACCCATATGTCTCTTGATAGAAGAGATTGTCTTATCTGAGTTTGTAACTGCCTGACGTTTTGCAGGTTCTCCGACCAGTCTTTCGCCTGTTTTTGTAAATGCGACTACAGATGGTGTTGTTCTTGCGCCTTCTGTGTTAGCGATCACAACCGGTTTACCACCTTCCATAACTGCTACGCATGAGTTTGTTGTTCCTAAGTCAATACCAATGATTTTTCCCATAATGAGACCTCCTGTTATACTATATAAATCTTCGTGTTTCTCTTTGTTTTCAGATCAGTTTTTACTGCTCTGTTTTGGATCTTCCGGATTTTTCTTTTACCGGAACTCTATCAATTAATTTGCCACTTTTACCATGCTGTAACGGATCACATTTTCTTTGTAAATATATCCCTTCTGGAATTCTTCTACGATGATGTTTTCCTCTACTGTGTCATCTTCTACATGCATCACTGCATTGTGGAAATTTGGATCAAATGGTTTGTTCAATGCATCGATCGGTGTTACACCCAGTCCTTCTAATGTGGTCATCATCTGTTTGTAGATCATTTCCATACCACTTGCCACCGGAGTTTCTTTTTCTTCCTCCGGAATGGATGCAAGACCTCTTTCGAAATTATCGACTACCGGAAGCATCTTTTCGATCACATCTCTGGCACCGAATTCATACATTCTTGATTTTTCTTTTTCGCTTCGGTTGCGGAAATTTTCAAATTCTGCAAGCTGGCGTTTTACTTTATCTTCCAGTTCTTCGATCCTTTGATCTTTTTTATCTTTTTTGTCTTTCTTTTTACCAAAGAAACCTTTTTTTTCAGAAGATTCTTCTGTTTCAGTTTCCGCTTCTTCCGAAACATTTTCTACTGTTTCTTCCACAGCTTCTTCTGTTTTTTCTTCTGTCGTTTCTTCCGTTAATTCTTTTTCAAGTTCTTGATTGTTTTCCACGGGTTCTCGCCTTTCTATTCATTCTTTTTATAGATTTCATCCAGCTGGTCCATCAGTTGATTCAGTGTCCGGAGTACATGTTCGTAATCCATTCGCTTCGGTCCGATAATACCTATGGTACTCTGAAGACCTTCACCTAATTCATAAGTTGCAGTTACTACACTGCAGTCTTTCATGGTCTGAACCGGTGTTTCCTGCCCGATGTAAACCTGAATCCCTCGGTTTTCACTGTTTTCCAGTGTTTCATTGACAAGTCCTGTCAGTTCCTGTTTTTCTTCCAGTGTACTGATCAGCTCACTTGCTTTCCCTTTGTCTGCTAATTCCGGATATTTGAAAATGTTCGTCGTACCACTGGTGTAAATTTCTGTTTCCGGCTTTGAATGAATGGCTTCTGCCACTGCATCGATGATGTCGCCAACCAGTTCTCCATGAGCACCGGCCTGTGCTTTCAGATTTGTGATCATCTGAAGATTGATCTCTTCAATGCTCAGACCATTTAACATGGTGTTCAGCAGAAGATTTAATTTTAAGATTGTTTCATCGTCGATCGGTTCATTCAGATTCAGCAGTTTATTGCGAACCAGATTGCCTTCGATCACAATGACCGCAAGCACCTGATCGTCATCAACTTTTGACAACTGCAGGAATTTTACTTTTTTCCGATGGATCTTCGGTGCCGAGATCATCGTGGCATAATTGGTATTGCTTGCCAGCACCTTGACTACCTGTTTTAAAAGAAGTTCCATCTTATCAGTCCGTTCGATCATCATTTCTTTGATCTCGCGGATCTCATCGTCTTTTTCCTGCATCATCTGATCCACATAAAGGCGATAACCTTTATCGGAAGGAATCCTTCCTGCGGAAGTATGGGGCTGTAAGATATATCCCATCTCTTCCAGATCAGCCATCTCATTTCGAATCGTCGCCGAACTCAACTGCAGATCCGTATATTTTGAAATCGTTCTGGAACCTACCGGTTCGCCGGTTTCCAGATAGTTCTGGATGATCGCTTTTAAAATTTTCATTTTTCTTTCATCCAACTGCATCGGTTCGTCTCCTTTTCGTTTGTTAGCACTCATTTAACTGGAGTGCTAATATTTACAATGTAAAAGATAACACCCTTGCAACCGAATGTCAAGGGTGTTTATATTTTTTTAAGATTTTTCATAAAATATGTTTTTTACCACATGTATTTTTTACAACTAATTTTTACATGCACCATCCTCTGCCCCTGTTTGTGCTCCGCAGGGCGTCGTCGGCTCCAACTAATCTAAGTACTTCTAATCACTCGCAGGAAAGCCTGCTTCGTGAAGAAGTACTAAGATGGATTTTCCGCCTCCTTTGGCCAAATGCATCGCAAAACAAGGACAAGTGCTGGTGCATGGCAAAATTCACGCCACAAATGCGTAAAGAATTTACTAAAATGCCGTAAATGAATAAATATGCTCAATTCCGGAAGTCTGTACATAATATTTCACATTTCCGTCCGGCAGATCTTCCCTGCGCATCGTCAGCTCTTTATCTTTATGTTTGCTGC
>CAZWLV010000230.1:0-2718 GCA_964634715.1 uncultured Lachnoclostridium sp.
GCTGCCATACGGAGTTCTTCATCCCAAATCTGAAAACGGATCGCTCCTTTACTGCTCTTGTCATTTTCCACGATCTGATCCGTCAGTTCTCTAAATGCTGAAAGTTCTTTATTTTTCGATGGTTTTAATACAAACAGTGCATCAGAATAATAAAGCGTATCATTAGATAATAGTTTCATCACGGAAAGAGGCACAAATACAGGATCTCCATAAATATTATCCAGATTCGTAAATAATCCGGTATAACTGCCTGCGATCGTCACAGAAATCTGCTTCGTTTGCATACGAAGCAACAACGTATCACCGTATTCTGCATCAAAATACTTCATCATATTTTCAGAAATGATGATCGGGTAATTCTCAGTTGTTTCCGTATAATCTTTTTGGAACAGAGATTCGTCCCAGCCTTCCTGATAAGTGATCTTTCCTTTTCCGCCGGCTTCTTCTTCGCCTTCTGAAATAGCGAATGCTGCTTTTAAGTTCAACTCTTCTGTACTCGTTATCCCACAAAATGAGAATCTGGAATATGTTTTTTTACCATCTGCCTTTGAAAGAGATGCCCCTTTCTGTATCGATGTCAGATGGCTTTCCTCTACAAAACCGGATTCCATGATCTTATCAACCACAGAATTTCCGATATAACTTGGTGTCGGTAAAGCAGCCATACCTTTTTGCATGACCTGCACTTCTACAGTAATTCCCTGATACAGTTTTTCTATATTTTGCTCTGTTTCACGTATAGACTGCGAGATCCACCCAAGCGTTACCAGAAAAAGAACTGCGATCGAAATCATCAATACACTGCTTCCTCTGCTTCGCCAAATATGCCTTCCTATGAAACGTAACTTTCCATGCTCTTTTTTTGTGATCCCATGGATTTTCTCTGACGGAGCTGCAAAGTATTTTCTATCCGTTTCTTCACTCTGACCAGATGTTTTCTCTGCATTTTCTTCTTTACAATCTTCCTGATACTCCTCTGATCTTGCAAAAGCAACTTCTTTTTTGACTGTGTGATGGCTATATTGTGCTCCCTGAAGGATTTCCAGTACGGAACGGTGTGACAGGAGCATAAAACAGGATACAACTGCCAGTATTAAGATCAGTAATGATCCTATGATCAAAAGGATCAGCACAACAGCCGATAAACCGGTATCTACACCTTTCCCTTCTTCGATTAAGGAAACCAGCATCTTTTGTACCTGTATCGAAGAATATTTCCATCCCAGAACACTTCCAATGCCGATTCCGGTAATCCCTAAAATAAAGACCGGAAGAATTTCCCATCTGACTGCACGTTTAGAAGGGATCCCCAATGCTCTGGAAATCACAAACTCTCTGGAATGCTGTCTAAAATAAAGATATGCTGTCAATATCAAAGTTAAAATCTGAGCAACAGAAAAGATAACAGCACTGTAAGTTGCTGACTGACGGATCGGTTTTGCCGCTGCTGAAAAACCTTCCCAGCCATTTTCGATCATATGTAGTTCATAGCCCATATCTTCTAATTTTTCTTTGTACTGCATTACAAATTCATCTTCCACTTCCGGGCTTTTCAGTACAAAACTATAACAACCTTGTTCAATTGATTCTGGTTCAAAATTGCGGGTTCTTGAATCGTACCATTCCGGAATGCAGGAATCCGGAATGTATATAAATATACCGAGAGTAGTACCAATGCTGTCTTTATTAACCATCTCATCACAAATACCTACGATCGTAAATTCCATTGTCTGATCTACATCTGCTATCTCTTCTATCGTTGTTTCAGCCGGGTAATATATATAATCCAAACGTTCATCTGATAAAGAAACTCTTAAAGTATCGCCCACTGACAGATTTCGTGTTTCTGCAAATTCTCGATGGATCACACAGACCGGATTCGCTGTTTCCTGATCTTCTGCTGTCAGCCAGCGTCCATCCAGCAGGTATTCATATCTTGAAGCTTCTTGCGTTGCAGGTAATGCCGTCATATCTTTTGTTGTCCAGAACTCAATTTTATGACGGTTGATCTCCTGCACCTCATCCGCTTTTACTAATGATTCTATTATAGAATCCTCTTCTCTGGTCAATATCCAGTTTCCGTCATCTACTGCTCTTTTTAAGAGCAATCCTGTATTATATCCATTTTCGCCTTCGCAAAAGGTTTTTACGCAATATTCTGAATCCA
Source organism: uncultured Lachnoclostridium sp. (assembly GCA_964634715.1). Lineage (GTDB taxonomy): Bacteria > Bacillota > Clostridia > Lachnospirales > Lachnospiraceae > HGM12587. The sequence continues at coordinate 2,168 of CAZWLV010000230.1, forward strand.
GAGTAAGGTTCTCATAAACTTCCTGAAAAGAAGTTTCTCCTTCTTCCGGACAATATTCTACCATGACATATTCATTTTCTACCGCATATTCCGGATAACCATAGATATGTTCTGTTACCAGAAATCTCAACATGTAAGTATCTTCATCAAGATTTTTTTCCGGATTCGCATACAAAAATTTTTTATCTACTAACTTTCCCCAAAACAATACATCCCATGTATTACTTTGGTCTAAATATTGAGTCAATCCACCTCGCAGATCAGAATTATACATACCTTCTAATCGTCCGCTGCAGATTCTTCGTGCATCATTTATTTCCACAAGATCACTTTTCGATAACAGTTCCGCACCGCTTTCTACATAATAATCATCAGGATCGATCACCGTCAAATATCCGATCGATCTATAATATTTTGAAATTTCTTCGATTGCACGATCGATCACCAAATATTCTGCTATCTTAGAGACAAATCCAAAACTGATCGTTCCAAGTAATAAAATTAATAAGACTGTCGTTATTGGTTTTCTTATCATTGATTTTAATTTCATC
>CAZWLV010000231.1:0-2697 GCA_964634715.1 uncultured Lachnoclostridium sp.
TCCTCCCATGACGGTTTTCTGGAAAAACCCACATGATAGGTCACTTTTTCCATCGTCAGCTCATGCTCTCCAATCATATATCTTCCGATTGTGATGTCTTTCCCGATGATGAAGCCTTTGGGATAATCATTTAAGCAGCGGTTTAACAGCTTCATCTGTCCTTCCCTTGATTCCTCCGACAATGGATTGTTCGGATTGACACTTCCTACGGATACCAGTTTTACATACTTAATATCCGCCAGTGTTAATTTTTCATCTTTCTGCATTGGGTTCTTCCCCTCTTTCCGTCTTACAGGACATTTCTGCCCGCTGTTTCATTCCTGATTACGCTCCGGTATTTACCGCTGTTTCTCCCGTTTTTGACGGAAGTGCTGCGGTATGTCCGGACATGGCATCGCTGTATTCCAGTTTTTTGTCAAACAGCTCGTTTTCCAGCTTATTGACATTTTTCTGGCATTCCACGGCACGGTTCTGTGCCTGTTTCATTGCTTCATACTGCTTGCCGAGTTCCTGACTGTAATCAGCAATCTGATTGTCTTTATTCAAGGCCTTTAAGGAAAACATTGCTGAAAGTCCTTCCGTTGTCTCGCTACTGGCAGCGAGCATTTTTACGATGTCTCCCGCCTGATTCTGAAAACCGTTCCAGCTCTGGTTGATTTCATCCATCGTCTGATTGTAGGTGAGTTTTTTCGCTTCATCTGTTTCATCATTCTGCTTTCTGACAAGAGTATCCATGTACTCATTCTGCTGTACGGAAGCCACTTTTTTAAACATCAGGATGCTTGAGGAAAGACCGTCACTGGCAGCTCCCAGACATTTTTCAATGCGGCTGATCTCGCTGCGGAGTGTTTTAAGGCGTTCTGCCCTTGCTTTTGCCTGTCCGGAAAGTGTCTGTCCGTTTTCATCCTTTAAGGTGCTTCCTACTAACATCGGTGCGACATTTGCCGCCATCATGTCAAGCACCCTTGCCAGACCTTCCGGTGTGCCGTGGTTGCTTGCCCTTACATCCACATGGTATTTTGCGGAGTTATCACTGCTTCTGGTGTTGGACTGGTGTGCGCTGACACTTCCTGTCACGCTGACCTGAATAAAGCCGAGCTTTGCCGAACCAGAGAGTGATGCTCCCATATCGAATCCGCTTTCCTTTTTCTCGCTCTGTTTGACCTCCATGTCAAAAAGCACATTTACCTCATCCACCTGTAAATTCGGAATCGGAACGATTGCCAGCATCGGAACTGCAACCTTCATCTCATCAAGATTGCTGCTTCCGTCCTCGTTTACGGTACGGCTCTGGTAGCCGAAGGTAACGTTTCTCACATTTCCCTCATTATCAAAACCGACACGGTTGATAAAATCCGCCGTGGAATTTGCCAGCTGTGTACTGGCATCGGCTGCCGCCTTTAATGGTGCACCGATCAGATGGTCCATGTTAAGCCCTGCAAACTGTTCTGCAATTGCCATACAAAATCCCTTCGTATCTATTCAGTACCTTGACCTGTTCTGAACAGATACTCTCCTTTCCTTGATTTATTTGTAATAAAAAATTATTACCGCTTTAAAGTATTTCTGAACCGTTCCCATGTCTGTAAGAGCCATGCGGCAATCCGTTTCAGAATGTTTTTCCTGCTGTCCGGAAAGTGTATCTGTGTCACTGTGATACACTCCACAAACAGCATTTCTTCTGCTTCTGTTTCCATAAGCATTCTCAGATTTATCTCATCTGCCAGTGTCCGGGCATGGAGCAGGATTTCCCTGCGCATATCTTCTTTTTCCTGTCTTATCTCCTGTTCCCGCTGTTTCGCTGACCGTTTTTTCTTTTTATCCTTCATAATCCTTATCCAGACCAAACTCAATTTCACGGTTCATCACTTTTTCCTGATATTCCATGATCCGGTTGGCAATGTTGGACTGTGCCATCAGATATTTGTCTTTATCAAACTCCCTTGTCACATCTTCAAAAGCGTCCCTGCTGATCTGCTGCATACGCTCCTGCTCCGTTATAAGGTCGGATATTTTCTGGTAAAGCTGTTTTAAGCGTTTTATTTTCTCTTTCAGCTTTGACACTTCCTGCAGGCGTTCTTTCTGTTCCTCGCCGCCTAAATTACCATCCACTGCAACCGGTGTGCTGTCCGTCTTTTTCGCTATCTGGTTGGAACTGAGCATATCCGTCAGCCGCATGATGCCTTCCGTTGCAGGCAGGGATTTGATTTCCATTTTGTAGGAAACCCTCGGCAGGAAGTCACTCTCCCTCTGCTCCGGAGAGCAGATGCGGGCATTGATGGTACACTTTCCTTCCTCATCCTTCTGCACCTGTACCTCCGTGGAGAAGTCAATCTCTGCTTTTTCCACGTTTAGGTTTGTGACCGGAACAATGGAAAGCAGCGGCACCTGTACCTGTAAATTGTCAACACTGTACCCGTCATCTCCTTCGGGGCGTACCTGCTCATAGGCAACATTGATGTTGTTCAGCTGTATGGATTCCTCCGTACCGTTCTGTCTGGATGTTCCCATGCTCTTAATCGCCTCCACCACCTGCTCCCGCAGAAGCCGGTTGGATTTTGCAAGGGCATGAAGCGGTGCAAAAACTAAATCATCTAATGGAATAAAGTCGCTGTCTTTATATCCTGCTCCTGCCATTCCCGGATTACTGTCATGTTCTCCGCCTGCATTGTGTTCTTCAAAATGTTCCTCTCTGCC
>CAZWLV010000232.1:0-2684 GCA_964634715.1 uncultured Lachnoclostridium sp.
TAGAGACGGCGGTTAAATTTTCAAACTACGTCTAAAGTAAGATTAACAGGGTTGCTCCAAAACAGAGTAATTCTGTTAATTTTATATTTGATATACATGTAACCCAGTGGTTGGAGATATATCGCTAATTGCTGTAGTTGCTTAATGTTGTTGTTCTATATTAAAATTTATTAAAAAAAGCAGTGTGTCAAATTTGACTGCTAATTAAGATGCCGCAAATACAATATCGTATGATTACTAAAAATGTTTCGAGTAAATTTTACAAACTATCTGAAAAATGTTATAATTTGCAAAAAATGATAGAAACAAAAGAATGGAATATGACTATGAACATCTATGAAATGCTGCAGGAACTGCAAAAAAAGGCACTGCATGATGAAATTCTCCGTCAGCGGATTTTAAAAACAGAACAGGAAAAAGATCCTTTGGATTCTTTTAGTAAAATTTGTATTGAGATGGGATATGAGATTTATCCAATGGACATTATCATTGCAGGAGAAGAATCTTATGCCGCAATGCGTCGAAGCACCAACGGCGGCGGTGAAAATGCACCTCTTCTGGAAGGGGAAGATGATTTTTACGAATTATTTCTGGCAGTATTAAGGCAGGTGTAATATGGATCAAAATTTTTGCAGCACCATTGAATCAAAGATTCTGGAATTTCCACTGATGCAGTATGAGTGGATCTCACCTTCAGAATTGGTTTTTAAAGAAGAAGTACGCCAGATCTGTCGTCAGGAATGTCCCATGTATGGAAAATCATGGTCTTGTCCTCCGGCAGTAGGTACGGTAGAAGAATGCAAAGAACAATGCCTGCAGTATCAGGGAGTATTTTTATTTACGACCATTGCAGAGGTATCAGATATCTCTAATATGGAAGAAACGCTTCAGACACGGTTTGAACATGAAAAGATCACCAGAAGCATCGGAAAACTGTTTCAGGAATCCGGAGCAGATGTAAAACTGTTATCTTCGGAAAGCTGTGCATTATGTGAAAGCTGTGCATATTGTACCGGGGAAGCATGCCGTCATCCGGAATACATGATTCCCTGCATCGAAAGTCAGGGGATTTTAGTGACAGAGCTTGCTGAAAAATACGGGATTCCTTTTTTAGACAGTATGACGACGGTTCAGTGGTTTGGTCTGATCTTATATCGTTAAACAGCTGATATTTATTTAAAAGATTGATAAATATAAAATATAAACAAAAGAGTTTTATGTTCATGAAAACTGCATAGTACATCCCGGTCGCCTCATATCTTAAAAAGAGTGAGGCGATCATTTTGTTTCAGGTAAAAGCAAAAATAGCTGAAAAGCTGAATATTCCGGAAGATATTGCAGACGGTGTACCCATCGTAACGATCACCGGAAAAAAAGAAGTTTATGTAGAAAATTATAAAGGGATCATTGAATATTCCGAAGACTGCATTAAGATCCAGACAAAATGCAGCCGTATGACTTTTGCAGGAAAAAATCTTGAAATCGTATATTATACGAATACGGATATGAAGATTACGGGAATATTGGAATCAGTTACATATTCTTAGCAGAAAGGAGTTTCAGGGTGCTGTTAAAACTGGAAAAATATTTGCAGGGATATGTGAAGATTTCGGTCACCGGGTATTCACCGGAACGATTTTTAAATCTTTGTAATGTACAAAAACTGCTTTTATGGGGTGTTGAAAATAAAGGGCTGACCTATGAGCTTTATATCTGTGCCAAAGATTACAAAAAACTGCGTCCGCTGGCAAAGAAAACGAGAACGAAGATCTGTCTTTTGGAAAAGCATGGCTTTCCATTTTTTCTTCACCGTTTTCGGAAAAGAAAAATGTTTTTCGGAGGAATGTTTTTTTGTGTACTTCTGATCTATCTGATGTCCCTTTTTGTCTGGAACATTCATATAGAAGGGAATGTGACGCAAAGCACGGAAGAAATCCTGTCCTGTCTGGAAAATTTACATGTAAAACATGGTACGGCAAAGTCAAAGATCAGCTGTGAAATGATCGAAACGAAACTTCGCAGTCAGTATCCGAATATTTTATGGGTTTCTGCTGAAATGCGTGGAACAAGGATCCTGATCCAGATCAAAGAAAATACGGATCAGGATATCGTATCAAAGATTGAAGAAAAAGAGACGGATCCTGTCAGTATCATTTCTGAGAATGATGGAATTATTAAGTCGATCCTTGTACGTCAGGGAACGGCAAAGGTATCTGTAGGAGAAACGGTTACGAAAGATCAGATTCTCGTGGAAGGGTATTATGAAGTGAAAAATGATGCAGGAGAGACCATTCGTTATCAGGGAGTTGCTGCCGATGCAGATATCCTACTTGAAAGCAGTGAAATATATGAAGATCAGTTTTCCATGGGATATCAAAGAAAAAAGTATACCGGAAAAAAACGTCTGGGACTTTGTCTGACTGTTTTTCAAAAAGAGAGCCGGATCATGCCGAAAATTTCTTATGAAGATTATGATATCGTGAAAAAAAAGAAAGAGATCCATGTGACAGAAAATTTTTATCTTCCATTTTCCGTAGAATTTTACTGGTTTTTAGAATATGAAAAAGAACCGATGCAATATACGGAAATAGAGGCAAAAATGCTGGCAGAAAAAAGATTTCAAAAGAAATATGAAAATATTTTGCAAAAAGGGGTTCAAATTATAGAAAAAGATGTTAGAATAG
>CAZWLV010000233.1:0-2651 GCA_964634715.1 uncultured Lachnoclostridium sp.
CCATGCCAGCAACTTGTTACAATGGTTTCATTACAAATCCAACACTTAAGAAAGGAGCCGGTTCATTTCCGGATCATTGTATGAAACTGCTTATCATTTACTTAGCTTTCATCAATCTGGCAGGATTTTTTGCCATGTTCATCGACAAACAGAAAGCAAAACGCCATTTATTTCGAATCCCTGAAAAAACGCTGTTTCTCTTTGCATTTTTAGGCGGTTCTCTGGGAACTACTTTAGCCATGAATCTTTTCAGGCATAAAACAAAACACTGGTATTTCAAATTTGGTATGCCTTTGATCCTGATCCTTCAGATCTTTCTTGGAGTTTACCTTTTCATCCGGTAACTTTTTAGATTGCATGATATATTTTCCGGCTGTTATGCATATTTTTTCAGATTTTTCATAAACTGTTAAGAGGTGAATCTTTCATAAAAACAGTTCAGGAAAGGAAATCTACATGAAAAAAATCTTAATTGCCGGAAATAAAAAAGACACTGAAAATTATGTCCGGATCCTGCAGTATCTTGGCAGTGATCCTATCGTCACGCTTCATCCGGGATCGATCTACTCTTATGACGGACTTTTGCTTCCGGGCGGCGGTGATATTTCACCTTCTTATTTTGATCAGCCGGTCATCGATATCAGAAAACCGGATCCGGATCTTGACCGTGCCCAATTTCATATCCTCTACCAGTTTTTACATAGCCACAAACCGATTCTTGGCATCTGCAAGGGAATGCAGCTTCTCAACGTCTTTTTTGGCGGCACACTGAACCAGCATGTAGAATCCGAAGCCCTGCATCAATGGAATGGTTCTGACCAGTGGCACATCACACATGCCTCTAAAAATTCCATCTTAGAAAAACTATACGGTGAGCAATTTGAAGTAAATTCTGCCCACCATCAAAGTGTTGCTGCCACAGGATTTGACCTAAAGATCATTCAGCACGCAGAAGATCATGTTCCTGAAGCCATCTGTCATGAATTTCTTCCGATTCTAGGTGTACAATGGCATCCCGAACGAATGTGTCTTAAACATAAAAAAAACGGTGCCGTAGACGGCACCGCAGTATTTCGCTGGTTTTTAAACCCTGCTTCTGTATTTTAATTTTTTATCTTCTGTACACCTTTTCAAACTGTGTATAGCCTTCTTTTTCCAACAGGCTGATCTGCTGTTTCATATTTTTCTTCATAGGCTGGATCGTAACCGTTGTTCCGGCCTCACGAAGTTCTTTTGCTTTTGCGAACATTTCCATCTTCTTTTCTGTCGGAACGCCTTTTTCGATCAGAATTGCCAGATTCTGGTCACTGATCTTCATTTCGCCTTCCAGTTTGTCTTTTAAGATCGTAATGATTCTTTCAAAACCAATCGAAAATCCACTGGCACAAACGTCCTGACCGCTGAATTTACCGATCATCTTATCATATCTTCCGCCGCCTGCAATGGAGAATCCATAGCCATCAATGGTGATCTCGAAAATCGGACCTGTATAATATCCCATACCACGTACCAGTGTCGGATCAAACATGATCGTAACATGTTCATCTACCATCGCTTTTGCACAGGAAATGATCTCTTCCATTGCTGTCACAACAGACGGATCCAGATATTCTTCACTGACATCTTTACAGAATTCTTCACAGGAACTTGTCTTGAGATTTTCATAAATTGCCAGATAATTGTCTACGACTTCTTCCGCATATCCGTTTTCGATCAGTTCTTTACGGATCCCGTCTAATCCGATCTTGTCGAATTTATCCAGAGAGATCAATACAGACGGTACATCTTCTTCTTTAAATCCTGCCTGAAGACAGATTGCTGTTAAGATCTTTCTGTCGTTGACATGAACGGTAAAAGAATCAATTCCTACTGTGGAGAAGATTTTTGTCAGCATACCGGAAGTTGCACCGATCAGTTCGATCTCAGCAAGATTTGTCTCATCTCCTAAAATATCAATATCACACTGTGTAAACTGGCGGAAACGTCCTTTTTGTGGATTATCTGCACGCCATACATTACCGATCTGCAATGCTTTAAACGGAGTCGGCAGTTTCTGATTATTATTTGCATAATATCTTGCCAAAGGCAGTGTCAGATCGTAACGAAGTCCATTATCTGCATATTCATGCGTTCCTTTGTCAATGGCTCTCGCAAGGTCTGCACCTCTTTTCATTACTTTGAAGATCAGTTTTTCATTATCTCCGCCCTGTTTTGAGGTCAGATTTTCAATATGCTCCATAACCGGAGTTTCGATCTGCATAAATCCGTATTTTGCATAGCTGTCCTTGATCATCGCAAGCACAGATTCTCTTAATCTCATATCTGAAGGGAGCATATCACACATCCCTTTTACCGGTGTTTTAATAAATTTCATAATTCTCTCCTTTTTATCGTCCATTCACTTCCCAGAAATCTTTTTTTCTCTGGATCATTTCATCAATACGTTCAATGTACTGACCAACATCTTTTACATTTTCAATACGTTCGATCCTTCCGTCAGGATAGACCATTTTCGTCGAAGCTCCTGCCCCGCACGCTACGATGGTCTGTTTTTCTTCCATGATCAATATATTATAAATACCAGCTTTTCCTTCTTTTGCATAGCCTACATTTTCAAAATTTCCGGCCATATTTTTCTGACGATACAGATA
>CAZWLV010000234.1:0-2645 GCA_964634715.1 uncultured Lachnoclostridium sp.
GGTGTACATGGTCTGCCCCACCTCCTTCTTATCCTGAGTGATGAGCACCTTCTCTTCATTAGTAAGGGTGCCGAAATCATTCCACTCGGGCACTTTCTCATTGAAAGAATAATTGTCAATGTTGGCAATAGCATGTTCGGCCGCGCTCTTGGCATAGACCACGGCCTCTACAAGGGAGTTGCTGGCCAGACGATTGCCGCCATGCAGTCCTCCGCAAACAGATTGCGGTTATTTGCATTCAGGGCGGCATATGCCGTCAGCTGTCGTTCCGTAAAAACAACGGGCAATGACCATGGGGCGGCATGAGCCTTATCGTAAAAGCTCTCGTCCTCGTCCAACTCCGCAAGGATAGCGTTCAGCTCCTGAAAGACCTCATTGACTGCCATGCGGGTATCCTCCTCGGCAGTAACATCTTTTTTATAAATAGGCCCGACGCTGTCTGCCGCCGCCTCCTTCAAGCGGTTCGTTGCCACGGTATCGACCGTATCCGCCGATGCGACATAGCGTTTTTCCGCTACGGCTCCCACCTGCACCGTATCCTTCTCCTGCACAAAGGAGCCTGTACCGATACAGAAAAGCGTCAGCAGAAATGCAATGGCAAACAGAACGCCCTGATGTGCCATTTTCAAATCATGATTTGGGGAAACGTCTTTCTTTTTTGCCATCCCAATCGCCTCGTTTCTTATTCTCAAACTTCTCATACGCAAGGATGATTCTCTGCACCAGAGGGTGCCGCACAACGTCTTTATTGGTCAGGGTAATCTGCCCGATGCCCTCAATGCCGGACAAAATCTTCGTTGCCTCCATCAGACCGCTGCGTTTGCCCTCGCCCAGGTCAATCTGGGTAACGTCACCGGTAATGACCGCCTTCGAGCCATAGCCGATACGGGTCAGAAACATCTTCATCTGCTCCGGTGTGGTATTCTGTGCCTCGTCCAGAACAATGAAGGCATTATCCAGGGTACGTCCACGCATATAGGCAAGGGGGGCAACCTCTATCAGTCCCTTTTCCATATTTTTCATAAAATTCTCCGCACCCATGATTTCATACAGGGCATCATAGAGGGGTCGCAGATAGGGGTCTACCTTCTGCTGTAAATCCCCCGGCAAAAAGCCCAGCTTTTCGCCCGCCTCGATTGCCGGACGGGTCAGAATGATGCGGTTTACCTCGTTATTCTTAAATGCCGTAATCGCCATTGCCATTGCCAGATACGTCTTGCCCGTCCCCGCAGGCCCGATACCGAATACGACGGTATTTTTCTTAATCAAATCAATATATTTCTTCTGCCCCAGTGTTTTCGGCTTCAGGGGTCTGCCGTTTACGGTAATGCAGATAAGGTCATCATAAATCTTCTCTACCTCCTGCAAGTCCGCCTCCTCTGCCGCAGAGATAAAATATTCCAGATTCTGCTCCGTAATCTCCTCGCCCTTTCTCACCAGAGCCGCCAGAGAATGCAGGACATTCCATGCCTTATGCACATTTTTTTCCTCGCCGGAAATCTTCACATCGTCCCCACGATTGACAATGCTGACTCCGCAGGCTTTTTCTATTTTTTTGATATTCGCATCAAACTGCCCGAATACAGGCAGAATGATGCTGTTATCCATCTGCATCGTTCTTTCAAAATTCATCAGGATTTTCACGCTCCCTTTCTTCCGGTACTATCTGTCGTTTTTCCTCTATCCTATCCAACAGCGTTACCTCCGCCTCTGCCCGCACACTGTCGGCATATTCCGTAAAGGTAATGCTGATATTCTCTATTTTACCGCAGGACGATACCAAATTCTCTGCTTTTTTTCTTAATTTTTCTTCCAAAAGAGCCTTCGCCTCTGCCGCCGTGCGATTTTTCTCCAAAAGGGCATAGCCCTGCCAAAGTTCCTTTTTCCAGCCGAGCGGCAGACAAAAATCCCCCAGAGCAAGCCGTCCCTCCGAAAGCACCGTCCGCTCCCAAAGCATATCCCCCGCCGCCGGTCGCAGAACATCAAGCTCTTTATCGGCAAAAAGCAGGATATGATTTTCCTTTTCGGCTCCGGTATACTGCTTTTCCTCATACGTCAGGGGCAGCTCCGCCGACAGGCTCTGCCAGATGCGAGCCGTGACCATGCCTTCCGCCGCCGTATATGCCGTATGCTGTTCTTCTCCCTCCAAGCCAATCGTCAGTGCCGCAGAAATCAGCACATCGCCCTTCCGGACAACATCGCCTGCCTGCACCTGCGGCGTTCCCTGCTCTGCCGTAAGCTGCACGACAACACCGTCCCGTGCCGCCACAATATCGCAGGGAGTTTCTCTATCCACACGCTCCGCCCTTTCGATGGTTTCCGCCAGACGAATGACGGCATTTGTCCCCTGAATCCCGACGCTGACCCAGGAAATATCCGAAAAAGAAAGCAGCAGTCCATCGGTCACAGCCGCCGTATCCACATTTCGTTTCCACGCACCGGGGCAAAGTCCCATTTCCCGACAGGCGGACAAAATCTCCGTTGTTTGCAGACGTTCATTTCCCTCCCCCTCCCCCGTCCAGAGAAAGGAGGAAAGCAGATACAAGCCTGCCGCAAAGAAAAACAGTCCTGCCGCAAAAATCTGCCGCCGACGGAACCGTCCGAGAAACACAGGCAGACCGCCTTGCGACAGAACCTCCATGCGC
>CAZWLV010000235.1:0-2634 GCA_964634715.1 uncultured Lachnoclostridium sp.
ATAAATGATATTGCAGCGTATTCATAATACAAAGTTTTTAAGAAAGAATGGAGGGGGACACTTATGAACATGCAATTAAAATCAATGATAAGAAAGCCAATAACTGCAATCTTATTAGTTTTGCTGCTGGGAGCAGTTAGTTTTGGATTTGTTTCCAAAATGGCAGAGTATCTGGCAGTAAAAGAAGCGATTGAAGATACTTCAAAATATTATAGGTCAATAGGGTATCTTTCAACGACAAGTTCAGGTGGTGGTGATGTAGCAGAAGGAGCCAGATTTTTAGCTGATAGTGAGCTGATTGATTTTTATGAGATCGGAAGAATCTGTAGTGGAACGTTAGATGATATGTATAATTCAGATCTGGATTCCGTCATGAGTTTTGTTGCAGATAGTAATACGGCAGAAACTGTATTTTGGGGAAGGTTAATCCATAAAGATTTTATATCAGCAAATGTGGAGGATAAACCGGCACAGGGAACATATCTATTAAAATTTAAAGTGACAGAACAGGTATATGGTTATCCGGAATACGCTCCAGTAGATGGAGAAATTTCTTTGAACTATTCTCCGGAAGAAGCAGCAGAAGAGTTTGCAGCAGTATTTGATTCTTTGCAGACAGATCAGATTTATGCAGTAAAAACGTATCAAATGTTTAAAGAAGGAATGCAGCTTAGACAGATCTTACCGGACGGAAGCTGGTTTTTAACAGAAACAGAAGCGGATAGATTGTCTGAAGTGATAGAAGCCGATACTGTACAGGAAACAAATCGGCATAGAATTTATCTTACAGCTGCTAAAGATATGAGTGCTTTGCCGAATATGCAGGAATCTGTAAGATATAGCTATCTGACAGATGGCCGCTGGATCGATAAAACAGACAACGAGAGTGAAAATCCTGTATGTGTGATCCATCAGCAGATGGCAGAAACGAGAAATTTAGCAGTTGGTGATACATTGACGATTACAATGTCTGATGAGCAATTAGAGGCGGTGTATTATCCGGCAAAAACGGAAATAAATGAATTGCCGGAAGAGACGATAACCAAAACATTCACGATCGTCGGTATTTTTAATACCATGAACAATGGAGGTTCTTACAGCAGTGTAGATGGTTTATATGTATATATTCCGGATTCCTGCATGCCGGACTCTTATGATGCTGATCGTGCAGCATTAAAAGATGGAATTTTAGGAGACACATCGTATAGTTTTGTATTAAAAAGTCCGGAAATGGAAACTGATTTTGTTGAACAATATCGTGAACCGTTAAAAGAGATGGGCTATACATTGAACATGATAGAAAATGGCTGGGCTGGATTTACAGCAGCGGCAGAACCAATCCGACAATCTGACTTTTATAGTGCAGTTATTTTTGCAGCAGTTCAGTTGTTTGGCATCCTTATTGCAGCCTATCTTTATTTCAGACAGCATCGAAGGGAATTTGCAATCGCAAGGGCATTGGGAGTATCTTCCAAACGTATTGCAGGTGGACATATTGTTCCGACTGTACTGATCGGAATTTTGGGAATTGGAGCAGGCAGTCTTATGGGATGGAAATATGCATTGCTTCAAGTGACAAAAATTATGGAATCCTTATTGATGGAAAGTCAGATCATGGATATGGATTTATCTTCATCAATTTTCGTTGGATTGATCGTAATTTCGCTTCTGTTGTTATTGATCAGTGTGATGATCCAGTTTATATGGTTATCTAAAAAACCTGTTTTGGAGATATTACACGGAGCGGCAAAAAATAAGGGAAAGAAGAAGTGATGCTATGACAGCAGATAAAGAAAAGAAAATTTTTAATAAAAAAGGAATGCTTCATTTTTCTGAAAAGTATGTGTTGAGAAGCAAAGGAAACAGCATTCTGATTTTGATCGTTTCGATGGTATTTCTTTTGGCATTGGGGTGGATCTCGCATTCTGTAAAGCAGACAGAAAAGAATGTTGAAACATTGTATGAAAACATTAATGTAGAAGCTGAAATTTTACAGAAAAATCTTGTAACATTGATGTCCCCTGAATACATTGCTGACAAATCGGTAGAGGATGTTCTTGCTACAGGATTTGTAAAAGAAAGCCGGCTGATCGCACAAAAAGAAAGTGACTTTTTATATGATGCAGACAGTAAAAACAGATATACCGCATTTACGCTTTGTGGAATCACATCAGCAGATTTTTTGAATCAGAATAATCAATCTGGCAAAGCAAATATAGACGCATCAGGAGAAATCATTTCAGAAGGAAAGATCACATATCTGAAAGATTGGGATAAAACGATGTTTTCAAAAGAATATGATACAGAAACAGAAGAATATCCCGTTGTCGTACCAGAGAGTGTGCTGGAATATTTTGATGTAAAAATAGGAGATTCTTTAATTCTTCAAAATGCTTCTACAAAATATGAAGTAATGATTGCAGGAAGCTATACAGGAAAATTCACAAATTTTGATGTGATAAAGGGAAGTGCAGTGCTGATGCCGCTTTCGGTGCTGAAGAAATTATCTTCTTCTATGCTATATTATTCCAATGCACAATTTGTACTGGATCCTATGAAAAATCGAAATCTTTCAGAATTTCGTGAAATTACAGAAAAAATTGCAGAAAATGATTCCAGCAGTAAAAGTGAGAT
>CAZWLV010000236.1:0-2599 GCA_964634715.1 uncultured Lachnoclostridium sp.
GGTAAAGCAGGACGTAAACGTCATATGGGTATCAGACCTACTGTTCGTGGTTCCGTAATGAACCCTAACGATCATCCACATGGTGGTGGTGAAGGTAAGACAGGTATCGGTCGTCCGGGTCCATGTACACCTTGGGGCAAACCTGCTCTTGGCTTAAAGACAAGAAAGAAAAACAAACAGTCTAACAAGCTGATCGTAAGAAGACGCGACGGAAAAACAATCAAATAGTTTAAGGAGGATACACAATGGCTCGTTCACTTAAAAAAGGACCATTTGCAGACGCAAGCCTGTTAAAGAAAGTTGATGCATTAAACGCAGCGAACGAAAAGACAGTGATCAAAACATGGTCTCGTCGTTCTACAATTTTCCCACAGATGGTTGGACATACAATCGCAGTTCATGATGGAAGAAAACATGTGCCAGTATATGTTACAGAAGATATGGTAGGTCACAAACTTGGAGAGTTCGTTCCTACAAGAACATATAGAGGTCACGGTAAAGACGAAAAGAAATCAAGAAGATAATATTCGTCACATTTGAAAAAGGAGGTAAACACTTATGGCAAAAGGACATCGTTCCCAGATCAAACGTGAAAGAAATGCTCAGAAAGATACAAGACCATCTGCTAAATTATCTTACGCAAGAGTGTCTGTTCAGAAAGCATGCTTCGTATTAGATGCCATTAGAGGTAAAGACGTGCAGACAGCACTTGGTATTGTAACATACAACCCAAGATATGCTTCTACATTAATTAAGAAATTATTAGAATCAGCAATCGCAAACGCTGAAAACAATAACGGTATGAATGTTGAAAATCTTTATGTTGAAGAATGCTATGCAAATCAGGCTCCAACAATGAAGAGAATCAGACCAAGAGCACAGGGTAGAGCTTACAGAATCGAAAAGAGATCAAGCCACATCACTGTAGTGCTTAATGAAAGATAAGGAGGGCAATCATGGGACAGAAAGTTAATCCACACGGCATTAGAGTCGGTGTAATTAAAGACTGGGATTCTAAATGGTATGCTGAAGAATCTTTCGCTGATTATTTAGTAGAAGATTATAACATTAGAACATACCTGAAGAAAAAGTTATATAGCGCAGGCGTTTCTAAGATCGAAATCGAAAGAACAAACGACAGAGCAAAGGTTATCATCTACACAGCTAAACCAGGTGTTGTAATTGGTAAAGGCGGCGCTGAAATCGAAAAAGTAAAAGCAGAATTAGCTAAATTCACAGATAAAAAACTGGTTGTTGACATCAAAGAAGTTAAGAGACCAGACCGTGATGCTCAGTTAGTAGCAGAAAACATTGCTTTACAGCTTGAAAACCGTGTGTCTTTCAGACGTGCAATGAAATCTACAATGGGCAGAGCAATGAAAGCTGGAGTTAAAGGTATCAAAACAGCTGTATCCGGACGTTTAGGCGGAGCTGATATGGCTCGTACAGAATTCTATACAGAAGGTACTATTCCACTTCAGACATTAAGAGCAGATATCGATTATGGATTTGCAGAAGCAGACACAACATACGGTAAAGTTGGTGTTAAAGTTTGGATCTGCAAAGGTGAAGTACTTCCTACTAAAGGAAACAGAGAATAAGGAAGGAGCGGAAAAATACTATGTTAATGCCAAAAAGAGTAAAACGTCGTAAACAGTTCCGTGGTACTATGAGAGGTAAAGCCTTAAGAGGCAATACAATCACTTACGGTGAATACGGTATCGTAGCTATGGAACCATGTTGGATCAGATCAAACCAGATCGAAGCAGCACGTATTGCTATGACTCGTCATATCAAACGTGGTGGTAAGGTTTGGATCAAGATCTTCCCAGATAAACCAGTAACTACAAAACCAGCTGAAACACGTATGGGTTCCGGTAAAGGAACATTAGAATACTGGGTAGCTGTTGTTAAACCAGGTCGTGTAATGTTCGAAATCTCTGGTGTAGCTGAAGAAGTTGCAAGAGAAGCATTACGTCTGGCAACACATAAATTACCTTGTAAATGTAAAATTGTTTCTCGCGCAGATTTAGAAGGTGGTGCTAACAGTGAAAATTAATAAATATGTAGAAGATTTAAAAGCAAAATCAGCTGCAGAATTAAACGAAGAATTAGTAGCTGCTAAAAAGGAACTCTTCAACCTGAGATTCCAGAATGCAACAAATCAGTTAGATAACACAAGCAGAATCAAAGAAGTTAGAAAAAACATCGCAAGAATTCAGACAGTTATCGCTGAAAAAGCAAACGCTTAGTGAAAGGAGACTGTTGTTGTGGAAAGAAATTTAAGAAAAACACGTACAGGTAAAGTTGTAAGTGATAAAATGGATAAAACAATCGTTGTAGCAGTTGAAGATCACGTAAAACATCCTCTTTACAGCAAAATCGTGAAGAGAACTTACAAACTCAAAGCTCATGACGAAAATAACGAATGCCGCGTAGGCGATACAGTAAAAGTTATGGAAACAAGACCATTATCTAAGGATAAGAGATGGAGACTTGTAGAAATTATCGAAAAGGCTAAATAATTTAGCGTTCACGCATTATTAAGGAGGTTACCAGCATGGTACAACAGGAAACCAGACTTAGAGTTGCTGATAAC
>CAZWLV010000237.1:0-2593 GCA_964634715.1 uncultured Lachnoclostridium sp.
CCACAGGAACAGCAGGACGCCGCCCGCGGCGGGCATGGGAGCTTACGGGAGAAGTATCATAAGTGAATATTGACTTGATAATCAGAAGCGACCATATCAACAAATGATTTGTTGATATGGTCGCTTTGATGAGTTTATTGATTAATCGATTTTCTTCAGCTATATTTTGCGAGTGGCTATTGAAATTGCTTTTTGAACTTTATTTGCACCCTATTCTGATTGCATAATTCGCATCATTTATTAGGATGTCAAAAAGTTCATCGCAGACTTCGGACATCTTAATTTTCGCACTTCTGCACAGATTCAAGACTCGGCTTCGCACATAATGAGATGTATCAATTGCCGCTTCACATAGCTTTCGTTCAGCCAAATCGTGATACTTTGTGTCAAGCAATAATGCAAAACAGTTGCAGGCTCTCTGCCGGACGATATAGTGCTTGTCCTCAAAGCATTGCATAACAATTGACAAAATAGTAGCGTCAATTTGACCAGAGGGCAATTCTTGAATGATAAATTGTTCAATACACTCCGCCAATGCGATTCGTTCATTGACTTCTTTTTTACTATACCCAACGCACCATTCTAAGAGTTCTTCTTTATCGGTGGAACCTAAAATAATTTTAACCATGAGGACTCTGCAAGCAAAAGGACCTTTGGAGCGACTCAAAATTATTCCTGTTTTTGCAACTTCAATGGTGGCAATAGCATCAAATAACTCTTGTGGCATCTTAGTTTTCAATGCGGTGTCGAAAACCAAAACATCACACAGACAGTCGAGACAATCATTTTTAACTTTTGCTACGGCTTGACTGGTCAATACCTCTACACATAAAGGAAAGAATTGCTGCTCAATCACTTCGCCCATGGATGGAACATAATGATCCCTGATGACTTTTTTTATCATTGCATACGGCAATTCGGAAAAACTAATATAGGCGTCTGGTTTTCTATTGGCCTCAAACTGTTTTCTTGCAGTTTCAATTTCGCGAGTCAATACATCCGTCCAATTTCCTGTGCCCATGTTTATATCATAGAAAACTTTTTCTATTTCAGTAAGACCGTTTTCGGGAACTGCGGATAGTACAGAGAATATTTCAGAATTTTGACTTGCCAATGCGGCGATGATTTGCGGTGTTCCACCATTTTTTACGATAAATGATAGTTTTTCTTTAAGCGCATCACAAAATGTCCCCTGAACTTCTGCGGGCACATTGTCAAGTTTCATTTGCAGAATAATACTTGCCAGTTTTCCTCCAAGATGAAAGCGCTGCTCTTTTATTATTCCGGTAAGCATACGCATTACTCTCGCGCAATTTAAGCGACACATATTCTGATCGATACTTTCAAAATAATCTTGCGAAGTTCCCCAATATACTGTGGGCGCAAGTTCCTCCAAAAAAGTGTGTGCTTCCTCGAATTTAGAATCGGACAAGTATAGACCAAGCTTTGTAATAACGGATTGTTTGATCGATTCTTTGTTTGATGGAATTGCAGTATCTGTTAAAGCCCAAATTTCATCGGCGTGGGAAACGATTCCTGCATATACATCATCCCATTTGTAATCCATAGTTTTATTGAACTGCTTTGAATCGCCATTGACAACTAAAATCTTTATGCAGTCCAGAAGTAACGGTTGTATTTGAGTGAGCTCATCGTATTTATAGAGGACTCCAGCCAAAATTTCTCGTGTGATTACCATGTGCGTATAGGAGCCGTACAATATAGCAGAAAAGAAATAGTTCTCGACATTATTGATAATACTACCTAACTTTGTGCCGTAGAAAACAGTATTTGGGGATGCTGTTTGGTATTTGAATTCCTCTTCTGCGAGCGCGCTATAAATGTCGGTCCGGTATCTATCTAAGACAGGCAAGTAAACAATAGTTTCCGAATCGTTCAGTTCTTTTTGTATATCGCTGTTAATGATCCACTTTCCTTTTTTGTTATACACCTCGTTTTCAATATTTCGGCAATCTATAAGGATGTCATTGATGATCCAATGCGGGAGATTTGCTTCTTTTGCCAATGCTAAAGCTTCCAGCTCTGCTTTCAGAGCCTTTTCGCAGTCACCAGATAATTCGAAGCGTATCGCATTCCAACGTTTAAGCAGCCAATCCGTACTGTCGTACAAATCGCGCAGATTCTCAATAAGAGCAAGTATTTCCGAATCGCAGTTCAGTGGAGTTCCAGAAACCAACCAGTCAAGCGCCGCTATTCCGAATGAGTGAAGTGGAGATTCGGCAACGACTGCATCGTCTGAGAGATAATCAATTCCTAACAATCCAAAAATATGCTTATAGCTACTGCTGAATAGAGCGATGGATGTCTTTGTCGGGGTAGAGTGTTTCGGTGATAATGCAGATTCCGCCGTAACTGCTGAAACTTCAACAGCAGCGGTGTCGGTTCCGCCTTTTGTGAAATGATCATACTGATAATATCGTATTACATTTGCAATCACATCGCTCTGAACGATTTCTGCGATGTTTTCAAATGTATCCATATCGCGGTAAGTGCAGTAATCCACCGCTTGAACTTCTTTTCGCAGTTGGACAACCTCCAGAGAGGGGTTATCATCTTTTAAGAAATATACTAA
>CAZWLV010000238.1:0-2552 GCA_964634715.1 uncultured Lachnoclostridium sp.
AACAAAAAAAGGACTTGCATGCAAGTCCTTAGAAGTTCCGTAATTAAGCTCTTTCAACTAAACCGGATTTTAAGCAAGATGTACATACATACATTTTCTTTGCATTTCCGTTAACGTTAACTTTTACAGATTTTACGTTTGCTTTCCACATTTTGTTATTTCTTCTATGTGAGTGGCTCACAGCGATACCGAAATGAGCGCCTTTGTCACAGATTGCACATTTAGCCATAATAGCACCTCCTTATGAACATAATAAGCCTATCAGGCTCACAACATAGGTTATTCTAACAGAAAGAATAGGAATTTGCAAGTAAAAAAATAAAAAAATAAAAAATATCTATGCTTTTTTGGAAATTTCATGTATAATACCATTGCGAGCGTATTTTTGCCCGCATGACATGAAAAAAGATGGCAATAAAAATAAAGACAATTCTTTTATGGAGGTGCCTTATGAAAGGTTATAAAAAGACAGATCTTGGACAGGTTGTGATCGATCCGAAGGTTGTAGTATCTTATGCCAGTGAAGTGGCAAATAGTACACCGGGTATCGTAGGTATGGCATTTATTGATGCCAAAGAAGGAATTGCAAAACTCTTAAAAAGAGAAGCAGCATTCAAGGGTATCAAAGTAACGATTGAAGATAATAAAGTAAGTATTGATTATCATCTGATCATTAAATTCGGTGTAAATGTGTTAAGTGTACAGCAGAATCTTTTAGACAGTGTAAAATATAAGATTGAACATTATACAGGTCTGGAAGTTGCAAGGGTAAACATGTACATTGACGGTGTCCTTTTTGGAAAAAAATCTAAAGGAGGAGTAATGTAGTGGTTACAAAATCAATCAATGCGGAAATGTTTGCCAAAATGTTTCTTGCAGGAGCAAAAAATCTGGAAGCAAAAAAAGAATGGATCAATGAATTAAACGTATTCCCTGTACCGGATGGAGATACAGGTACCAATATGACATTAACCATTATGGCAGCTGCAAAAGAAGTCAGTGCCATGGATTCTTACGAAATGGAAAAGGTTGCAAAAAGCATTTCTTCAGGTTCTCTTCGTGGAGCCAGAGGTAATTCAGGTGTTATCCTTTCCCAGCTTTTCCGTGGTCTGTGCAAGGTCATTAAGGAAGAAAAAGAGATCGACGTTCCTGTGATGGCAGCAGCTCTTCAGAAAGCTGTAGAAACTGCATACAAAGCAGTTATGAAGCCGAAGGAAGGTACGATCCTGACTGTTGCCAAAGGCGGTGCGAAAAAAGCGATCAAGCTGATGGATGAAACAGACGATCTTGTATATTTCATGCAGCAGGTTGTTGGAGAAATGGAAATCGTTCTTGCAAAAACTCCGGAAATGCTTCCTGTATTAAAAGAAGCAGGAGTTGTTGACTCCGGCGGACAAGGTCTGGTGGAAGTGTTCCACGGCATGATGGACGCACTGGAAGGAAAAGAAGTTGATTATACGATCGAAGGTGCTGCGAAAGAAGCGAAACCGGTGAAGATCAGTGCCCAGACAGAAGCAGAGATTAAGTTTGGATATTGTACAGAATTCATCATTATGCTGGAAAAAGAATATACGATGGATACAGAACTGGAATTCAAAGCATTCTTAGAAGGCATCGGGGATTCTATCGTTGTTGTATCTGATGATGATATCGTAAAAGTACATGTGCATACCAACGATCCGGGACTTGCAATCCAGAGAGCACTGACCTATGGTTCTCTGACAAGAATGAAGATCGATAATATGCGTGAAGAGCATGAAGAAAAACTGATCAAAGAAGCCTCCAGAATCGCTGCTGAGGAAGCAAAAGCAGCAGAGGAACAGAAAAAAGCAGAACCTCGTAAAGAAATGGGATTTATTTCGGTTTCAATCGGTGAAGGTGTCGGAGAAATCTTTAAAGGACTCGGTGTAGATTATCTGATCGAAGGCGGTCAGACGATGAACCCAAGTACGGAAGATATGTTAAATGCCATTGATCAGGTAAATGCAGAACATATCTTTATCCTGCCGAATAATAAAAATATTATTTTAGCCGCAAATCAGGCAAAAGCATTGACTGAAGATAAAGAGATCCATGTTATCCCGACCAAAACGGTACCACAGGGAATTACAGCGATGATCAACTATCTTCCGGATCTGTCAGCAGAAGAAAATGCCGAAACGATGGAAGAAAGCATTACGACCGTAAAAACAGGACAGGTTACTTATGCTGTAAGAGATACAAAGATTGACGATAAAGAAATCCATGAAGGAAATATCATGGGAATCGGCGACAGTGGTATTCTGGCTGTTGGAGAAGATCTGGAAGCGACAACACTGGAAATGTTCAAAGAGCTGGTAGATGAAATGTCTGAGATCATCAGTATCTACTATGGTGATGAAGTGGAAGAAGCAAAAGCCAATGAACTTGGTGAAAAAGTAGCAGAAATGTTCCCGGAATGTGATGTAGAAGTACATTTTGGCGGACAGCCGATCTACTATTATGTAGTTTCTGTAGAATAAATGAAATACGATGCGGGGAAATCTTTAGATTTCCCCGTTTTTGATCAAAAT
>CAZWLV010000239.1:0-2508 GCA_964634715.1 uncultured Lachnoclostridium sp.
TTATCACCTTTACCCCACCATTTCCCCAGAAGAATTTTTTATAAAAAGCAGATACTGCCCCATTAACACCTGCGCTATTTGCCCTATACTTTCCGGGCAATCTTTTTTTAGCCATTCAAAAACGACAGCTTTTAACCCTGCCATGAAAAAAAGCATATGATATTTTAAAACAGGTGTCGTACTCATTTGATTTACGGAAAGATATTGTGCCATGATGGATTGTGAGATATCCAGATTATTTTCGCATTGAAAATAAGCGATGTAAAAGTTTTTATTTGCTTTGATGTAGCTTACATAGTTTATAAAATCATCGATAGTCAATGGATTAGATCTTGCTAAAATGTCAGCGATCCGGCTTGATTTTTCGTGTTCTATATTTATGATCAGATCATTAATATCTTCGTAATGAGCATAAAATGCCGGGCGTGAAAGGTGTGCTGACTGGCAGATATCTTTTACGGAGATTTCGTCTATTTGTTTGTGTTCAAGAAGCGTCAGAAATGATTGATGTATTTTGGATTCTGTTTCTTTGTATCGTTTATTTCCCGTAATATTCATTAACTTTACATTCCTTTGTTTTTTGTACTGTTCTTTTTGGGAATGATTATATTATACTTTCATTAAATTAACAAATGTAAAAATAATGGAGGTATTTATGAAAGCAGCAATATATCAAGGTGTTCGGAATATAGAAATCGTAGAATTACAAGACTATTTATGTGGTGATGATGGGATCGTGTTAAAAAATATTTATTCCAGCATTTGCGGAACGGATGTAGCAGTTTATCATCATGGATTGGGCTTGGGTCATCGGATCACTGTCGGTGGAGAATTCGGTCATGAAACAGTATGTCGGGTAGCTGCGGTTGGGAAAAATGTTACAGATGTAAAAGTTGGAGACAGAGTGTATCCCTATCCGTTAAATGTAACCGGAGATCGAAAACGGGCAGGAACGATCGGTGCATTTTCGGAATATATTTATTGCCCAAATCCGAAATGGGGAGAATCTATTTACCATGTTGACGAGTGCATTTCAGATAAAGCTGCGGCATTGATAGAACCTTTTACGGTAGGATGCAGGGCGGCGAGAAGAGCGTTGCCTGAAAAAGGACAAAAAGCAGTCGTATTTGGTGCGGGGACGATCGGGATTGCAGCAGCGATCGCACTTCAATACTTTGGCTGTGAAAAAGTCGTAATTTGTGATCCATCAGATTTTAGATTAAAGAAATGTAAACAGCTGGGAATTGATGTCTATAACAATCAGTCAGACAGTAACTTATCAGGGCTGATGGAGCTTTTGGGAAAGACACATGGTGTGAATGGTGAAGCGATCGATTGTGACATTTGGATCGATGCGGCCGGAGCAGATTCTGTATTTACAGCATATGAAAAATATGGTAAATATAATAGCCGGATGGTCATGGTTGCTGTTGGAACGAACAGAAGGGAAGTCGATATTTTAGGTTTGACGTTTGGGCAGAAATCGATTACCGGAAGCGGCGGTTATACACCGCAGGATGTTGAAGATGTGATGGAGATCATGAGATCAGGGAAATGGGATATAGAAACCTTGATCACACATGAGTTTTCGTTGGAGGATCTGGCATCAGCGATCGAACAGGCCGCAAATGTTCATGAAGCATTGAATGTGGTCATCAAATTTGCAATGTAAAAGAGTAGGAGAAAATAAGATGGAAATCAGATCCCTATCTTCTGTATTTGGAGTATGCAGATTAAATGCAGAGGATGTTCCGATCATTTATGAGTTATGCAGGAAAAATGAACTTTTTTATCAGTATCATCCACCATTTGTAACACAGGAAAGTATCTTGGAAGATATGAAAGCACTTCCACCGCAAAAAAGCGATGAGGATAAATATTATATAGGATTTTTCAAAAAAGATACGCTAGTGGCAGTAATGGATCTGATTCGGGATTATCCGGAAGAAAAGATTGCCTATATAGGTTTTTTTATGATGAATATGGAGTATCAGCACCAAGGTATTGGAACAAAGATCATTAAAGAATGTGCAGAAAATCTTTATAGGATCGGATTTCAAAAAATCCGTCTTGGAGTTGACAGGGAAAATCCTCAAAGTAATGCTTTTTGGAAGAAAAACGGATTTAAAACCGTCAGCGAGGGAAACTATATTACGATGGAACTGAATTTAGAAGAAAAAGATTTTTAGAATGATGTAAAGGAGAAACCAAATGTTATTTTTATGCTATCCAAAATGTTCAACTTGTCAGAAAGCCAGAAAATGGTTGGAGGAACATCAGATTGAATATACAGAACGTCATATCGTGGAAAACAATCCGACGTTTGATGAATTAAAAAGCTGGTATCAAAAGAGCGGACTTCCATTAAAGAAATTTTTTAATACCAGCGGACTGCTCTATAAGGAAATGAAATTAAAAGACAAGCTGCCGTTAATGAGTGAAGAAGAACAGCTTCAGCTGCTTTCAAGTAACGGCATGCTGGTGAAAAGACCACTGATCATCAGTGAA
>CAZWLV010000240.1:0-2507 GCA_964634715.1 uncultured Lachnoclostridium sp.
ATGTGCGATGATACAGAAATTTCTGATCTTACTCTGATCTATTTTTGTCATGAAGCTTCCTCCTAAGTCTGTTTTCTATAAATCTATCTGATATGATATCGTCTTTTTCATCTTTATCTTTCAGAAATCATTGTCTGTGATAAAGACTGCATCATCTTGCTTTCATGCAATATAATAGCACTTTAGTATAGCACATCCGTCAGAATCTGTGCAAGCAGTTCCATCGCATTGTGCATCTCTTCTATCGTATTGGTCTGTGCTCCCGCTTCGATCAGCATTGCTCCCGGATGCAGATGCAGGTTAAATCTCAGGCTTTTCAGATACACCTTTCTCGCAAAACCGGGAAAGAGTGTATCACTTGCAAGTTTCATCTGCATGGTCAGAGCCAGATTATGTTCGATATAAGGATTCGGAAGATAGGAAATCGTTCCATTTTTTGCCGAATAGCTCAAACCGTTAAAAAACATGATCTGTGCCGTCTGCTTTCCATTGATCTCCTTTACCAGATGAACATTTTCTCCGACTCCGTCACGATGAAGGTCGATCACGATCTTGATCGACGGATTTTCTTCCAGAATCTGTGCGATCACAGGCTCTGCTCTGGTATAGGCTTTATTTCTGTCAATCTCACCATCGATCATATCAAATGTTTCTTTATGATGGATCACACGGATCCCCTGCTGCTGTAAAAGACCGGTCAGATAAGATCCCATTCCTACGATCGTTGTACTTTCATCTCCCGGAATACTGTCTGCGAATGCTTCCTGCGAATGAGTATGATAGATTAAGATCTGCGGCTGATCGCTGTCTTTTTCTATCTGAAAATCATATGACAACAATTTGTCCGCATTCAACTGTTC
Source organism: uncultured Lachnoclostridium sp. (assembly GCA_964634715.1). Lineage (GTDB taxonomy): Bacteria > Bacillota > Clostridia > Lachnospirales > Lachnospiraceae > HGM12587. The sequence goes on from CAZWLV010000240.1 coordinate 861, forward strand.
CGAAGTAATTCTGGTACTTCCATCTACATTATACAAATGGCTTACCAGAAATTCATAATCATGCAGCTGTTCTTCCGTATAAACCGCCTCCACAGGCTCTTCCGGCATTTCTGCCTGAGAATTTTCTTCCTCTTCCAAAAGTGTAGAAAATGACAATTCATTTTCTTCCGCCAGCTGTTCCCGAAGCAGTGTTTCTTCTTCTAAAGTCGCCGGAAGAGAAGATTGCTGCATTTTGGGTACTGCTGCTTCTATTTCAGAGGTAATGGGAAGATCCATCATCTCCCATTCCATGATCTTCGCCAGATTCGGAAACAAAAATTTCACGGAAAGTTCTCCGAGATCTGCTCTTCTGCCTATGCACAATATCAACAATCCTCCTGCACAAAGGCATCCGAATTTTTCGATCTTTCCCATGAAATCCCCCTGCCGACCGCCTTTCTATCTATTATATTCAATTTTTTCCTAAAAATGACAGACCATGGACAATCCTTTCCTGCTTTCTGATTCCAGTGCCGTACTCTTTACCGGCTTTTTGCCTGCTCACAGGAAAAATCCAGTTCAAACGTCATATTCAATGCTTCTGAAATGGTATAACTTAAATTTTTGACCGTTTCATCTATATTTTTCGGTGTTACGAACATTCCTGCAATGCCATTTGGGATTTTCTCCATATCATGGCACACATCATATACGATGGTTGCTGCATCTACGACCGTAGGAACTCCAATGGCGATCACCGGAACGCCCAGTGTTTCCTTATTTAATCCTTTTCTGTGATTGCCCACACCGGAACCCGGATTGATCCCTGTATCAGCCAGCTGAATGGTCTTTCCCAGACGTTTTACACTTCTTGCTGCCAGTGCATCGATGGCAATGACACATTGCGGTTTTGTTTCTTTGATGATCCCTCTGATGATCTCCAGTGTTTCCATCCCTGTCTGTGCCATCACTCCCGGTACGATCCCGCTGATCGATGCTACCTTTTTTTCGGGAAATGCATAGTGACCATACTCTTTTAAAATATGTCTTGTAATATACAGATTACCGATCACCTCCGGTCCTAATGCATCCGGCGTGACTTCACGGTTCCCAAGCCCTACTACAAGCACTGATTCTGTCTCTTTTTTCAAAAGGGAACGAAGCTGTTCTGCCAGCACTTCTGAAATTTCCCGATGACTGCCTTCATCCGGTACTGCCATATCCGGTGCCTCCAGCGTAAGATACGTTCCTACGGGTTTTCCGACTGCTTTTGCTCCATTTTCTGTTTCTATGCAGACTTTTGTGATCATCACATTTCTTTTTTCATCATAAGTCTCTTCAAAAGTCACTCCCCGCATTTCATCCTGATCTGCTTCTAACCGTTCTTTCGATTCCAGTGCAAGGTCTGTCCTGATCGGAAAATGTTCCATCGGCATTCTCTCCTCTTTTTTACATCCTGCGATGATTTTTACGATTATTTTTCTCAAAAATTAGCGATTTATGTATTGACAGAATCAGCAGACTCATTTATTATAAGTAGGTACGTTTTAGATTCGATAACCGTGTCTCATCGAACGAAACGAAATTGAACGAATCATAAAATAAATTATAAGATCACATTGTTTGGAGGAAATTACAATGGCAAATATCAAATCCGCAAAAAAACGT
>CAZWLV010000241.1:0-2507 GCA_964634715.1 uncultured Lachnoclostridium sp.
ACAAAGGCTGGAAAAAAATGAACGGTCACTACCACCGCAGTAAAAAAGGCGGCGGAGAATGGGAATTTTTTAATCTCCCGGAACAGTGGACCATCAATTATAAAAGCCTTACGTTTAATTTAAAACCTTTTAGTTTCAAACATACCGGACTTTTTCCGGAACAGGCAGCAAATTGGGACTGGTTTTCTGAAAAGATCAAAAATGCCGGCAGACCGGTCAAGGTACTGAACCTTTTCGCATACACCGGCGGTGCTACACTGGCTGCGGCTGCGGCCGGAGCAAGCGTTACTCATGTAGATGCCTCTAAAGGTATGGTTACATGGGCAAAAGAAAATGCACGTTCTTCCGGACTTGCCGAAGCTCCGATTCGCTGGATCGTGGACGATTGTGTCAAATTCGTCGAAAGAGAGATCCGCAGGGGCAATCATTATGATGCGATCATTATGGATCCGCCATCCTATGGAAGAGGACCAAAGGGGGAAATCTGGAAGATTGAAGATTCCATCCACTCTTTTGTCAAATTATGTACACAGGTATTAAGTGATGATCCATTGTTTTTCCTGATCAATTCTTATACGACAGGATTACAGCCGGCAGTACTTTCTTATATGCTTGGAACAGAATTAAAAAAATGGAACGGAACCATTGATTCTCAGGAAGTAGGTCTTCCGGTATCCAGCAACGGACTGGTACTCCCATGCGGTGCCAGCGGCAGATGGGAAGCCAAATAGATCAAATACAGATTATGAACGATGGGGCTGTCGCACTAATTTTCATTTAGTGCGACAGCCCCATTAATTTATAGGTAAGCAGACAATTTGACGATTAGAAATGAGCATAAAGATGCCGCCGTATCTATGATTTATTTAATCATTAATGCAAAGGCTGCATTTTTCTGTGTTTTAGACAATGGTTTGAAACTACCTGTTTATCATCCGAATGTATTTTCAAATTTTTACTTATATTTTTCAGTATTTCTCAAACTTTTTTAAATCTTATTTTATCTGTAATAATGAAAAGAGATCATCGTTCGTCTTTCTTCATTTCACCAATGTATCAATATGATGAGAAAGACTTTATGAAAACATCAAAAGAAAGGAATCCCAAAAGCAATGCAGGAAGAACTTATTCAATTTCTTCTTGATAACCAGCAGAAATTTTATCGCTATGCATTTACTTACGTGCATCAGAAGGAAACTGCCATGGATATGGTGCAGAACAGTTTTTTAAAAGCAATCGAGCAGCTGCATACATTAAAAAATCCATCAGCTATGAAAACATGGTTTTACCGCATCTTAACAAATGAATGCCTTCAGGCGCTCAAGAAAAATAAGCGGGAAAATCTCGTTGAGCCGACGGATATTCAGGAAGAGATCTATCTCGAAAAGGCTTATGAAGCAGATCTGGAGCTTTATGAAGCTGTCCGTCAGCTTGCACCCGAAACGCAGACTATTATTTTTCTGCACTATTACGAAGAATACACACTCAAAGAAATCGCACAGATTACCGATTGTAATCTAAACACGGTCAAGTCAAGACTCTATGCAGGACTGAAAAAATTAAAGGAAATCGTAAAGGAGGACATACAATGAGAAATTTAAAAGATGCAAAAAACATTTATGATCATATCGTAGTACCAGAAGAACTGGATGAAAGACTCCGCACCGCTCTTGAAAATGTACCAACAGCAAAAACACCTAAAAAGAACCGTCTGATCCGTTTTTCTAAATGGGCTGCTGCCTCTGCCGCTGCATTGTTCCTGTGTTTTACGGTAGGTGTCAATACCAGCGAAAGCTTTGCTATGGGAGTTTCTGAAGTTCCGCTTCTTGCCAGTATTGCCAAAGTTCTGACCATTCGTTCTTACGAAACGGTAGAAGATAATACAACTACCAAAGTTCAGGTTCCTGAAGTTCAGGTAGAAACGGCAGACAAAACAGTAGAAAAAGCGATCACCGATGTCAACGCAGAAATCCGGAAAATCGTTGATGATTTTACTGCCCAGAAGCAAAAAGAAGCTGCAGAATACAAAGAAGCATTCTTTGCTACTGGAGGAACAGAAGAAGAATGGGGCGACAGAGATATCGACATCAATGTGGATTATGAAGTAAAGTGCCAGAACGACAGTATTCTTTCTCTTCTTTTAGACGGTTGGATGGCTTCTGTAAACTTTCAGGAAGAACGTCATTTCTATAATATCGATCTTGTCACCGGAAAAGAATTGACTCTGACCGATCTTCTTGGAGAAGATGCCTACGAATATGCATCTGAAAGTGTGAAAAAACAGATGGAAGAACGTGTTGCAGAAAATCCGGATGAACTGATCTACTGGGGAATCAATGATAACAGCGATGAATTTGAAGATATCGAAGGGTTTGACTTTCCTGGTGTTACCGAAACGACTCCTTTCTATATTAATTCAGATGGAAATGTGGTGATTTCTTATAATAAATACGATGCAGCACCGGGATATATGGGAATTCAGGAATTTGTGATCCCTGTAAGATAAT
>CAZWLV010000242.1:0-2491 GCA_964634715.1 uncultured Lachnoclostridium sp.
TTACCAGAATTGTTTTTCCTGTTAATACAAGCTTTTCCATTTATCTGATCCTTATTATCCTTCTGTTTCGTTTAACGTAACTCTTCGAAACCCCATTCTCCAAATCGCATAGCTCTGAATAGTTACATTTTAACACATTATCCCAAAAAGAAAACCTTCATTTTCCAAATGCATAAATGGCAAACATGAAAAATACAAAAGATCATGAAAAAACCGCTGTCGGAAGGAGGACTTTCAACAACGGTTCTTTCTCATCATCTTTTTATGTAAATATTTTTATCATCTGCATGATTTTTTATTCCTTAACGCCACCAATCGTAAGTCCGGTTACAAAATACCGCTGTAAGAACGGATACAGACAGACGATGGGAAGCATCGTTGCAATTGTTGCCGCGGCACGGACCGTAGTCGGTGTAACGGATGCTGAAGCTGCACCTGCAGCAGAAGCATTTGCTGCGTTACCGCTCTGCTGCATCACGGAGGATAACAATTTCATCAGTTCGTACTGCAACGTGGTATATTCACTCTTTAAGCGGTTATACAGCATGGCATCAAACCATGAATTCCACTGCCCTACTGCTACAAACAATGCTACGGTTGCATAAACCGGCTTACATAACGGAGAAATGATCTTCGCAAAAACAGTCCAGTAACCTGCTCCGTCAAGCTGTGCGGATTCTTCAAGGGAATCCGGAAGTCCCTGCATATAAGTTCTTAACACCAGCATATTAAAGGCACTGATCGTCCCCGGAACAACATATACCCAGAACGTTCCTGTCAGATGCAGGTTCTTATATAGCAGGAAGGTCGGGATCATTCCACCGTTTACATACATCGTGATTACCCAGAATAAAGAAAGCTGGGAACGGAACAGGAACCTTTTCCGGCTGACAACAAATGCTAAAAGTGCATTGGTTACCAAAGATAAGAGCGTTCCGATCACGGTACGTAATACGGTAATATAAGCGCCCTGCAACATATTCTGCTTCTTTAATACAGTTGCATAGTTATTTAACGTAAACTTTCTCGGCCAGAGGTGGATTCCTCCACGTACTGCATCAATACCATCGTTAAAGGAAATCGCCAGCGTATTGAGTACCGGATATAACGTGATGACCACAAAGGCGATCATGAATAATGTATTGCAAACAGTAAATGCCTTGTCTGCAAAAGATTTCTTTTTCCTTTTCATGTCCGCACCTCCTAGAATAACCGTTCTTCGCCCATACGCTTAGCGGCGAAGTTTGCAATCAGAATCAACGCAATACTTACGACACTCTTAAAGATACCTGCTGCGGTACCTAACGAGAAGTCATTCTGACTGATACCCCAGGTCAGAACATAAATATCGATGGTATCCGATACACTCTTTGTCAGACCGTTTCCTAACAAATACTGTACCTCAAAGCCTGCATTTAAAACATTACCGACATTCATAAGCAACAGGATCATGATCGTGGGCTTAATCCCCGGCAATGTAATATATTTAATCTTTGCCCATCTGCCTGCACCGTCAATGGAAGCCGCTTCATACAGGCACGGATCAATGGAGGTAATGGATGCCAGATAGATGATCGCATTCCATCCCGTTTCCTTCCAGCAATTGGCAAATGCTACGATCGCCCAGAAATACTGCGGATAAGCAAAGAAATTGATAGCCTGGTCAATAATACCGAATTTTTGTAGCAATTCGTTAATGATACCGGTCGATGATAACGCATCATGCAAAATACCGGTAACAATGATCCATGAAAGGAAGTGCGGCAGATACGAAATCGTCTGCACGACCTTTTTGGGCTTGGTTGCCCGAATCTCATTCAACAGAATGGCAAACAGGATTGCCATAAACGTTGAAGTCACCAGATTCAGCACACCCATACAGAAGGTGTTCCGGATCACACGTATAAATGTTGCATCCTCAAAAAGAAATATAAACTTGTCAAGTCCCACAAATTTAGAGCCGAGTAATCCATCCTTAGGCTTATAATTCTGGAACGCCATCAGCCAGCCGGTCAGCGGCCAGTAATAAAAGATCACTCCATATACGACCATAAAGAAGGAAACGATCAGCAAAAACTTCTGTCTTTTAATTTCTTTCCATGTAATCTTCTTGTCTTTTTTAATATTAGACACACCCTGACTCATAATTCACTCCTAATCTGCATAAAAAGCGGCAATAGTTTTCAGTTATGAACCCTACTGCCGCTCTTCTTACACCATCTTATTGAATGCTGCAGTCCCTATCTCCTTATTTAAAGGTATCCAGAATTGCCTGCATCTCACTAAGGAAATCTTCAGGTTTGCAAGCATTATAAACATCCATGTACTCAGCCCAGCCGGCTTCAAAATCACTTGCCATAACAACCTTAGGCAGCCACTCATGCTTTATTTCACCCATCTTGGTCCACGCAACACCACCTGCAGTCTCTGTTGTAAAGTTGTTGGAATAGCTGTACATCGGGAACCATGCTCCGTTTGTTTCAACTACAGA
>CAZWLV010000243.1:0-2462 GCA_964634715.1 uncultured Lachnoclostridium sp.
AAAACCTATAACAAGGTATCGCTCATAAGTATTAGACGAATCCGGCCTCTGATGTTATAGTTTCCACATCAAAAAACGAACCGCACGGGATCGTAGAAAAGAGGGAATTATGGAAAAAAAGGAACGAGGTAAAAGAAATTTTAAATTTGAGACATTACAGCTTCACGTAGGTCAGGAAGAACCGGATCCGGTGACAGATGCAAGAGCAGTTCCGATCTATCAGACTTCTTCGTATGTATTTAAAAACTGTGAACATGCAGCAGCCAGATTTGGGTTAAGTGATGCAGGAAATATTTATGGAAGACTGACCAATCCGACAGAAGATGTCTTTGAAAAAAGGATCGCGGCACTGGAAGGCGGTGTGGCGGCTCTGGCAGTAGCATCAGGGGCAGCAGCCATTACTTATACGTTTCAGAATCTGGCTCAGGCGGGCGATCATATCGTTGCGGCAAAAAATATTTACGGCGGCACATATAATCTTTTAGCACATACGCTGCCGGAATATGGCATTACGGCAACTTTTGCAGATCCTTTTAATGAAAAAGAAATCGAAGATGCGATCAGGGAAAACACAAAAGCAGTATTTATTGAAACGTTGGGAAATCCTAATTCTGATATTGTCGATATTGAAAAGATTGCCCGGATCGCTCATGCACATCAGATTCCGCTGGTGATCGATAATACGTTTGCAACACCGTATCTGGTGCGGCCGATTGAATATGGTGCAGATATTGTAGTGCATTCTGCAACGAAATTTATTGGCGGGCATGGAACGACCATTGGCGGTGTGATCGTTGACAGCGGAAAATTTGACTGGGAAGCCAGCGGAAAATTCCCGTCTTTGACAGAACCGAATCCGAGTTATCACGGGATCAGTTTTACGAAAGCGGCAGGTGCAGCAGCATTTGTGACAAGGATCCGTGCGATTCTTCTGCGGGATACCGGAGCGACACTTTCACCGTTTCATGCATTTCTTTTTCTGCAGGGACTGGAAACTTTATCCTTAAGGGTAGAACGGCATGTTCAAAATGCATTAAAAGTGGTAGAATACTTAAGTGCACATCCAAAGGTGGAAAAAGTAAATCATCCGTCTGTATCAAAAGATCCGGTACAGCAGGAACTTTATAAAAAATATTTCCCGAATGGCGGAGGTTCCATCTTTACTTTCGAGGTAAAAGGCGGAGAAGAAGAAGCAAAAAAAGTGATCGATCATTTGGAACTGTTTTCGCTTCTGGCAAATGTTGCGGATGTAAAATCTCTGGTGATCCACCCGGCATCTACCACACACGCTCAGTTAAATGAGAAGGAACTGGAAGAACAGGGGATCAGACCAAATACCATTCGTCTGTCCATTGGAACAGAACATGTGGATGATATCATTCAGGATCTTGAAGAGGCTTTAAAAACAATCTCATAAATGTAAAAAAGACTTCTATATTAATAATAAAAAATTTGATTTATAATAAGGAAGATTCTTTTGAAGGAGCAGCGGTTTGTCAGCCGTGAAATTTACAGAAGGATAAAATATATGACACTGACACAATTAAAATATGTAGTAACTGTTGCCGGAGAGCAGTCGATGAATGCAGCAGCGAAAAAACTGTTTGTTTCGCAGCCGAGTCTCTCGAATGCTGTCAGGGAATTAGAAACGGAGATTGGGATCGAAATCTTTCGCAGAACGAACCGTGGGATCCTGCTGACACCAGAAGGAGAAGAATTCATCGGTTATGCCAGACAGGTAACGGAGCAATGCGAACTGATCGAAACCAGATATGTGACGAAGGAAAAGATCAAACGGAAATTTGGAGTTTCCATGCAGCATTATACGTTTGCCGTCAATGCTTTCGTGGAAATGGTAAAGCAGTTTGGGATGGAAAATTATGAATTTGCCGTTCGTGAAACGAAAACACATGAAGTGATCGAAGATGTTAAGAATTTCAAAAGTGAGATCGGGATTCTTTATGTGAACGAATTTAATCGTCAGGTGTTAAATAAGCTGTTTAATGAATATGAACTGGAATTTCATGAACTGATGCAGTGCGGCATTTATGTCTATTTGTGGAAAGGGCATCCACTGGCAAAGCAGCAGGAGATCACTATGGAAGAGCTGGAAAATTTTCCGTGTCTGTCGTTCGAACAGGGAAGTTATAATTCCTTTTATTATGCGGAAGAAGTTTTGAGTAATTATCAGTACAAACAGCTGATCAAGGCAAATGATCGTGCAACGCTGTTGAACCTGATGGTGGGACTCAATGGCTATACACTCTGTTCGGGAATCCTTTGCGAAGAACTGAATGGTTCGGATTATTGTGCAGTAAAATTAAAGTCAGATGAGATCATGTCCATCGGATATCTGAAACGAAAAGGAATCGCATTGAGCGAACTAGGATACAAATATATTGAAGAATTATCGAAATATAAAGATAAAGCCTTAAAATAGTACAAAATGAAAAAGAGAATTT
>CAZWLV010000244.1:0-2450 GCA_964634715.1 uncultured Lachnoclostridium sp.
CTACACCGGAGTTTGTAAAGCAGGCGATCATTGATATTTTAAATGAAGAAGAACCATGCAGTGTCCATGGCTATACTGTGGCAGCAGGAGATCCAAAGGTGCGGGAAACGCTTGCAGAAAGCATTAACAGCCGGTTTGGCACCTCTTTTTCCGGACAAAATCTTTTTATGACGGCAGGAGCAGCAGCATCGATCACGATCTGTTTTAAGGCATTGGCAGAAGCGGGCGATGAATTTATTACCTTTGCACCGTATTTTCCGGAATACAAATGTTTTGTAGAGTCTGTAGGATGTGAACTCAAAGTGGTTCCGGCAAATATTGATACGTTTCAGATCAATTTTGAAAAATTTGAAGAATTGATCAGTGAACATACGAAAGCGGTCATTATCAATTCACCGAATAATCCAAGCGGTGTGGTATATTCAGAAGAAACGATCCAAAAGCTTGCAGAGATTTTGACGAGACGATCCAAAGAGTATGGACATCCGATCTTTATCATATCAGACGAACCGTACAGAGAAGTGGTTTATGATGGAGCGTGGGTACCGTATGTGACCAAATATTATGCTGATACACTGGTGTGCTATTCTTACAGCAAATCTTTTTCGCTGGCAGGAGAGAGGATCGGTTATATTGTCGTTCCATCGGAAGTAACAGAATTTTCGAAGATTTATGCGGCGATCGCCGGAGCGGCAAGAGTTCTGACACATGTCAATGCACCGTCATTGTTTCAGAAAGTAGTGGCAAGATGTGCCGGAAAACCTTCGGATATCAGTATTTATGAGAAAAACAGGGAGCTTTTATATCAGGGATTGAAAGATGCCGGGATTTTTTGTGTAAAACCGGAGGGTGCTTTCTATCTTTTTCCAAGATGTCTGGAAGAAGATGATAAAGCGTTCTGTGAAAAAGCAAAAGCATATGATCTTTTGCTGGTGCCGGGAAGTGATTTTGGCTGTCCGGGACATTTTCGGGCATCGTATTGTATCAAAACTTCTACGATCGAAAGATCGATACCGGTATTTCAGAAATTTGTCAAAGAAGTCTACGGTGTGTAACCGCAGACTTTTTTGACAGTTGAAGCACGGGAAAATACAGGATAGATTAAGATCTGGAAAGTGGTCGGAAAATGGTTTTCCGGCCGATAAATCCGACGATCCTTACGAGGATCACTCCGGCGAGAACGCCGATGCTGTCGATCATAACGTCTCTTTTGGAAGGACCTCTTCCCTGTACCATAGACTGATGATATTCGTCACCGCAGGCAAATGCGACACAGAAACCTCCGGCAACGAGCAGAAGCGGAATGCCCCGGAGTCCATAAACGTAAAGCGGAAAAGAAACCGAAACAGCCAGCAGAAAATAGAGCGTGACATGAGCACATTTCCGGATCAGAAAATGGATCAGATCCGCATACTGTGCAACTTCTGCGGCAGTCAGGGGATGATCGAAAATTCTGGCAGCGAGTTCTACAACTTTTGTACTGACTTTTAAGCTGAGTCCGGCAGAAGTAACGCCGTCTTGTGCAGATAATGAATAGATGAGACACATCATGCCGATGGCCGGCAAAAATGATAAAGGCTTCAGCATGGCTCTTAAAAATGTTTTCAATAAAATAACCTCGATTCTGTGGATTTTTGATTTTACGTAAATATAGATATAACATTTGAAATTTTGAAAGTAAAGAAGATTCATAAAGTTTTAAGAAAAATATAAGGTTACTGTACATACGGTCGTGTGCACAGTAACAATATAAGAGGAACTGCTGCCAAAGATTCAAATTTTGGAAAAAACAGCAGTTACGATACAGGAGATGACAATGAAGATTATATTAGCATCAGCTTCTCCAAGAAGAAAAGAGCTTCTTGGAAAAACAGGTATGGAATTTGAGATCCTGCCAGCAAAAGGGGAAGAACTGATTACCAAAAAACTTCCATGGGAAGTGGTAGAAGAACTGTCTTTGCAGAAAGCAAAGGAGATTGCCGATCAGCAGACGGAAGAATGTATCGTGATCGGTGCCGATACGATCGTTGCAAAGGGTGAAAAGATCATGGGAAAACCAAAAGATCAGGCACATGCATTTGAAATGCTGACAGAGATCGCAGGGGATACCCATCAGGTCTATACCGGAGTTACGATGATCAGAACGGGAAAAGAAGAAAAAACAGTGACATTTGCAGAAAAAACGGAAGTTTCTCTCTATCCGATGTCAGAGAAAGAGAAAAATGCTTATATTGCTACCGGAGATCCGATGGATAAAGCAGGGGCTTATGGGATTCAGGGAGATTTTGCGATTTATGTCAAAGAAATTTCGGGAGATTATTATAATGTCGTGGGACTTCCCATCGGAAAGGTCTATCAGGAATTGAAGCGGTTGTTGTAAAAAAATGACGGCTATGGTATAATCCCATCTTTGACAGTTAGAAAAAGACAAAACAGCCATAAAGCCTGTA
>CAZWLV010000245.1:0-2439 GCA_964634715.1 uncultured Lachnoclostridium sp.
TTTACGCAGCAAATCAGCAAGTGATTCGCTGCTGTCTGTACAGTAACAATCTTTTTTAGTATAATAAAAATGTTTACAGGCACTCTGTATATCACAATATAGACGTTATTCGCAAAACTAATTCAAGGAGAACTAAGATGATTTTAGAAGTTTGTGCAGATTCTGTAGAATCTGCCGTAAATGCAGAACTTGGCGGTGCTGACCGCATTGAACTTTGTGGTGATCTGATCGTAGGCGGTACCACACCATCACTCGCTTTATATGAAAGGATCCGTGAAAAAGTACAGATCCCGATCCATGTATTATTACGTCCGAGATTCGGAGACTTTTTATACAGTGAAGAAGAAACCGAAGTACTGCTTCGTCAGGCACGCACGTTTGCCCGTGCAGGTGCAGACAATCTGGTCATTGGCTGTCTTACCCCTGACGGACAATTAGATACAGAACTTTTAAAACGTATTATCGATGCAGGAGACGGCACACCTTGCAATCTGCATCGTGCATTTGATATGTGCCGTGATCTGGATCAGGCATTGGAAGATGCAAAAAAACTGGGCATCGTTTCAATCCTCACTTCCGGAGGCATGGCTTCTGCCATGGAAGGTCTTCCAACTCTTGACCGTCTGAAAAAGAATTCCGGAACGGTAGAGATCATGGCCGGTGCCGGAATGAACGCCAAAACGATCCATTTTATGCTGGAACATTCCTGCCTCACGGCATTTCATATGTCAGGCAAAAAAACATTGCCAAGCAAAATGCAGTACCGGAATCCAAATGTCAGCATGGGACTTCCAAGTTTGTCTGAATACGAAATCCTTCAGACAGATACCGGCGAAATACGTGCCGTTAAAGCAGTATTTTCTTTATTTTCAGATCAGTGATTCCAGATAGCTGCGGATCTCTGCTTCTGCTCCGGTTAAAGATCCCTGTACCATTTGCGGTTTCCCACCGCCTTTTCCGTGAAACTGTGCATTTAATTTTTTTGCAGTTTCACGGATATCTAATTTGCTGCTGCCAAGAATATATCGGTATCCGTCTTTTTCATTTCCGATAAATGCACCACAGATCCCATCACAGCGTTCCATCGCGTCATTAACAAAATTACGCATGGCAACCGGATCCAGTGTTTCTTCGAATATACACACACACTGATCCTCCGAAGAGATCTTTTCCACCTTTTCTTTTAAATAAACTGCCTGCACACGGTTTAACTGTTCCCGTAATTTCTGCTGCTGTTCCTGCAAATGTAAAAGTGCTTCATCTAATTGATCCTGTTTTGCTGAAAGCATCGCTGAAAGTTTTCCCGTCATCTGCTGTTTCTGCTGATAATCCAAAACAGCCCTCATTCCGCACACAATGGTCAAACGGCAGCCGCCCCGGTGTCTGTCACAGCTTAAAATTTTAAGGATCCCTACTTCGCCTGTTGTTTTTACATGCGGTGCACAGCATGCACACAGATCCACTCCCTGAATCTCTACCAGACGCACCTGCCCCTCGATCTCCATCTTACTTCGATATGTAAATTTTCCCAATTCTTCTTTTGACGGATAATGGATCAAAATAGGAAGATTGGCAAAAATCGCTTTATTTGCCCGAATCTCTGCATCCTGTACCTGTTCCGGTGTCAGTTCCCCATCAAAATCCATCGTAGTCACTTCATCTCCCAGATGAAAACCTACGTTCTCATAGCCGTAAAGTGCATGAACGATCCCCGAAAGGATATGCTCTCCCGTATGCTGCTGCATTTTCGAAAAACGCTCTTTATGATCAAGTTTTCCGCTTACCTGCGATCCTATCTCCAACGGTACATTTACCTTATGAAAGATCACACCATCTTTTTCTTTCGTATCTGTTACAGGTATCTCATTCAGCCAGCCAGTATCTCCTGCCTGACCGCCGCCTTCCGGAAAAAATACCGTCTGATCCAATACCACGTTCCATGTAGTTTCTTCTGTCTTTTCACAAGATACTACCATCGCCTGAAATTCTTCCAGACTGCTGTCTTCATCAAATAATCTTCTGGTTGCTGTTTTTTTGTTTATAAACTGTTTTTCAGTCATCTTTTCCCCTTTTACTTTCTAATCATATTGCAAAATGTATGATACAAATTTTCATTTACACTATCTTACGGGTGCTGTAATGCTGTGCAGGACTCTTCTTCCTGATACTCTAAAATATCCCCCGGCTGACAATCCAGTGCCTTACAGATCGCTTCCAGTGTGGAAAATCGAATCGCACTGACTTTTCCATTCTTTAATTTTGATAAATTTACATTTGATACACCGACTCGTTCCGAAAGCTCATTCAAACTCATCTTCCGGTCAGCCATCACCCTGTCCAGTCTTGATATGATCGCCATCATTCACTCCTTAAATTGTTTCATCTGAAAATTTCTGCAGCTGCGTTCCATACTGAAAAATGTAAGATAGTCCAAAAAAG
>CAZWLV010000246.1:0-2415 GCA_964634715.1 uncultured Lachnoclostridium sp.
ATACATGGAGGCGTGTAAGTACGGTTCGGAGGCAGGCGGATGGAAACCTACCACCGTAAGGTGGCAAGGCGCCAACTGCCGAGCCTACAAGTTTTTGCTGAAACGTTGATTAAAGACTTAACATTGGCTAATGAGAAGAGTAGCTTGAAGAATATGTAATTAGTAAAACAAAATCAAATAAAAACTCAAAATTCCCCGGGGAAATACCTCAGGCAGTAGAAATCCATAGGAACTATCTGTTTTATACCCATTTTTACAGCCATGGAAACTGACCAATATCACCTGTAAAAAAGGCGGTCTCAGTTACCCGATTCCGCCTAAACCCTGATAACACATCGCCATGTATGGCGCAAAGATACAAAATGTTTATTAAAACTATATTTAAATCGAATTTATTATGCTGGAAGTTGGCAGGGAATGATATAAAAAACAGCGGGACCTCCCAGCCCCGCCGCATGATAATGGTTTCTAATATAAAGACACATTGGCAACTCTCGTTTCACAACGGAAGGTTGCCCAATCACTTTGTAACACAGATTAAAATGAAGAATGATCAGTTTGGCTAATATTTATTTAGGTTAGATTTGGCTTTTCAAATGTTTGTAAGTTTACGCAAATGTAATTACTTTTAAGATATAAAACAAGAGACTTGACAGCATTTTAATTTTGGCTACTGAATAATCGTCAAGAAACAGGAATAAAAGATACTAAAAAGCCAGTCACGCTAGACCGGCAAATACTTAAATTCTAATAAATATGAAAAAAGTTTTGTGATACTTATGAAAAACATTAGACTATTATCACTATTTTCCACCGTAAAGATAGCGATATATTTTAAAAATCAAAATTAATAAGAAGAAAGAATAATGATCAGGAAAGTTACTTGCTTATAGAAATCCCCGTCTATCCTCACAGACGGACAGGGAATGATGTTTAATATTTAACTAAAATTCTAAGGGCTAAAAATAGCTTATCCTCTCGGACATACTGTTTTTTACACGCAAAAATACCAAATTCATGTCATACACACTAAAAAAGCGTATGGCTAATAACCTTTCATCTACAATGATACGGAATTAAATTTAAAGCGCAAGGACAACGGTCCTCTCGGATGGTTGCCCTGATTTTAAGTGTATAAATTAATTAACAAAAAGGGTACTTTTTAAGTGCCAATTTATCTTTCGTTACACTTAACTATTATAGCAAACAAGTAGTTTGATTTATAAATATAACACATCATTGAAGCATACCAATAAGCCCGCTACCCGTTTCCGGTAAGTCTGCCAGTTACCGAAACAAGGACATAGTAACAATAGTCCTTGTCAGAGACAAGGAAAAAGCATTATTCCCGGTCCGATTTCCTATAGTCACTTGGGCTCATCCCGTAATACTTCCTGAACACCTCCCTGAAATATCTGGCATCACAGAAACCGGTGGCTTCCGCCACTTCCGTGATTGTATACTCCCCCTCCCGGAGCAGCTGTTCCGCACGCTGCAGACGGATGGAACGGATATAGTCTGCCGGGGCGTTCCCGGTAAGCGCCTTCAGCTTGTTGAAGAATCCCGTACGGCTCATGTGCTGCATGCCGCAGAGCATGTCCACGCCGAACTCCGGATTTTCGATGTTCTTCACGATGCACTCTTTCACCGAGGCGATGAACTTCCAGTCGTTGACATTATGACAGCCGGGAGGGGGCAGTTCCCTGCCGGTTCCGAGCCGGGAATACGCCTGCCGGAGCCTGAGCCGATTCGCCAGTATGTTTTCGATGCTTGCCCTGAGCATCTCCAGGCTGAACGGTTTGGTGATATAAGCGTCCGCACCGTTCCCCAGCCCTTCCAGCATGTCCTTCTCGTCCCCCAGGGCCGTCAGCAGCATGACCGGGATATGCGAGGTCTCGATGTCGGACTTGAGGGATGTGCAGAGCTCGCGGCCGTCCATCTCAGGCATCATGATGTCCGAAATGACCAGGTCGGGATTGTATTCCCGCGCCACAAGCAGCGCGTCACGTCCGTTGGAGCAGGACCGGACATGGTATTTCTTCCCGAGCAGTTCCTCAAGGTAGCCCCGCAAGTCGTCATGGTCCTCCACAACAAGGATACGGAACCGGGATGTGCCGCTCCCTACGGGTACGGATGCCCGGACAATGCCACAATCCGGATTACCGGGAACGGGCATGCAATCCGGTCCTTCCGGCTGTACAGCGGGAGAGAGGTTACGGAGCCGCCGGTCTCTCAGGGGAAAGAGCAGACGAACGCGGGTGCCCTTCCCCTCCTCACTGGTTATGGAGATCCTGCCGCCGTGCAGCCGGACCAGCCTACGCACCATTGTCAGCCCGATGCCGCTTCCGCCCACCTTCAGATTGACGGCGTTGCTGCCCCTGAAGAATTTCCTGAACAGCTTCCCTCTCTCGTCTT
>CAZWLV010000247.1:0-2409 GCA_964634715.1 uncultured Lachnoclostridium sp.
GTTCCGGCTTTGACATCATATTCTACCTTACCGTCTACGGTATCCACCTGAATGGTACCGCCAAGTGCTGCAACTGCAAAACTGATCGGCACATTAGAATAAATATCCATATCCTGTCTCTGGAACGTTGTATGAGCGGATACGACTACTTCTACCAGCAGATCGCCTCTTGGACCTCCATTGACACCCGGTTCCCCTTTTTCTCTCAGGCGGATGCTCTGACCATTGTCAATTCCTGCCGGAATCGATATAGAAATCTTCTTTTTATTAGAAATATAACCGCTTCCGTAGCAATCCGGACATTTTTCTTTGATGATCTTACCGGTTCCGTTACAATCAGGACAGGTGCGGACACTCTGCATCGTACCAAACATGGTCTGCTGATTATAAGTTACCTGACCGCGTCCGCCGCATTTTGGACAGGTTTCCGGTGTAGTACCTGCTTTTGCACCTGTTCCATTGCATGAAGTACACGTATCTTTTAATGTTAATTCAATTTCTTTTTCACAGCCAAAAACTGCTTCTTCAAATGTAATGCGTACTCTTGCTCTGACATTGGCTCCCTGCATCGGTCCATTGTTCGAACGTCTTCTTCCGCCGCCGCCAAACAGATCGCCAAAAATATCACCAAAGATATCGCCCATATCCATGCCGCTGAAATCAAATCCACCGAATCCGCCGGCACCACCGCCGCCGTTTTCAAAGGCTGCATGGCCGAACTGATCATACTGTTTTCTCTTTTCCGCATCACTTAAGATTGCATATGCCTCAGAAGCTTCTTTAAATTTCTTTTCTGCTTCTGCATCTCCCGGATTCATATCCGGATGATATTTTTTTGCAAGCTTTCTGTAGGCACTTTTTATTTCAGAATCACTGGCTCCCTTGGAAACACCAAGGACCTCGTAATAATCTCGTTTGGTTTCCGCCATAATTATCTACCTTTCCATGTATCTGCCCAGTGCCTTCCATGGCTTCTGAACGTTTGTACAGAGCATTAGGGAGCATAAATACGCTCCCTATCCTCTTTATTCTATCTTACAATTTCTCTTACTTTTCAGATCTTATACTTCTCTGAAATCTCCGTCTACGATGTCATCATCCGGAGCTGCACCTGCATTCATGTCAGGACCTGCTGCACCCTGAGCTGCCTGTGCCTGTTCGTAAACTTTTGCAAAGAGCTTCTGAGCACTTTCCATCAGTTTTTCTTTTCCGGCTTTTAATTCGTCAAGATCTGCATCGGAGAGCATTTCTACATTTGCTGTTTTTTCCAGTGTTGCTTTTAAAGCTGCAAGATCTGCTTCTACGGCTGCTTTATCATTTGCATCGATCTTATCGCCTGCTTCCTGCATTGCTTTTTCTGTCTGGAATACCATTGCATCTGCATCGTTTCTTGCATCTACTGCATCTTTACGTTTCTTATCCTGTGCTTCGAATTCAGCAGCTTCTTTTACTGCTTTTTCGATATCTTCATCAGACATGTTAGAACCTGCTGTAATTGTGATGTGCTGTTCTTTGCCTGTTCCTAAATCTTTTGCAGATACATTTACGATACCGTTTGCATCGATATCAAATGTTACTTCGATCTGTGGAACACCACGTCTTGCTGGTGGGATACCATCCAGTCTGAACTGTCCTAAGGATTTGTTATCTCTTGCGAACTGTCTTTCACCCTGTACAACATTGATATCTACTGCTGTCTGATTGTCTGCTGCTGTAGAGAAGATCTGGCTCTTCTTTGTAGGGATCGTTGTATTTCTTTCGATCAGTCTTGTAGCAATACCGCCCATTGTTTCGATGGAAAGTGACAGTGGAGTTACATCCAGAAGAAGGATTTCACCTGCACCTGCATCACCTGCTAATTTACCACCCTGAATGGAAGCACCCAGGGCTACACATTCATCCGGATTTAAGGATTTGTTCGGTTCATGTCCTGTCAGCATTTTTACTTTATCCTGTACTGCCGGAATTCTGGTAGAACCACCAACCAGTAATACTTTGCTAAGCTCAGAAGCATTCAGTCCTGCATCTTTTAAAGCATTCTGAACAGGAATTGCTGTTCTTTCCACTAAATCATGTGTTAATTCATCAAATTTTGCACGGGTAAGGTTCATGTCAAAATGTTTCGGACCTTCTGCCGTTGCCGTGATGAACGGAAGATTAATGTTTGTGGTCGTTGCAGAAGAAAGTTCTTTTTTCGCTTTTTCTGCGGCTTCTCTTAATCTCTGAAGAGCCATCTTATCGTTAGAAAGGTCTACACCTTCTGTTCTCTTAAACTCTGCCAGCATATAATCTGTAATCTTCTGGTCGAAGTCATCTCCGCCTAATCTGTTATCTCCGCTGGTAGATAATACTTCAATAACACCATCACCGATTTCAATGATGGATACGTCGAAGGTACCGCCACCTAAG
>CAZWLV010000248.1:0-2402 GCA_964634715.1 uncultured Lachnoclostridium sp.
AACAGAACCGTAAGATCACCGATGAGTTTGAAAAGAAACGTAAAAGAAAAAATGTGCCTGAGTCAGAATATCTGACTCAGATGCATGATGAAAATAACGCAGTAGAATTTGACAATCTTCATACTTATTTCTTTACAGATACAGGTGTCGTAAAGAGTGTTGACGGTGTTTCTTTTGAAGTACCGACAGGTAAGACAGTAGGTATCGTAGGTGAATCCGGCTGCGGTAAATCCGTAACAAGCTTGTCTTTAATGCAGCTGTTACAGAGACCACAGGGTCAGATCGTAGAAGGCGAGATCCGCTTAAATACAGGTGATAAAGCATATGATGTGGCAAAAATGCCTCAGGAAAAGATGCAGACGATCCGTGGTAATCAGGTTGCAATGATCTTCCAGGAACCGATGACCAGCTTAAATCCTGTTTTCCGTATCGGAAGACAGATTGAAGAAGTTATCGAACTTCATGATGGTGCAGGAAAGACAAAAGAAGATATCAAAGCTCGTGCTATTGAGCTTCTTGAAATGGTAGGTATCGCCAACAGTGAGGGTGTTTACAAAATGTTCCCTCATGAGCTTTCCGGTGGTATGCGTCAGCGTGTTATGATCGCGATCGCATTGGCATGTAATCCAAAACTGATCATTGCCGACGAACCGACAACAGCTCTTGACGTTACGATTCAGGCACAGATCCTTGATCTGCTTCGTAACTTAAAAGATAAGATCAATTCTTCTATCATGCTCATTACCCATGACCTTGGTGTAATTGCAGAGATGGCAGATTATATTGTAGTAATGTATGCAGGCCGTGTGGTTGAAAAAGGTACAGCGGAAGAAATCTTTGAACATCCGTCACATCCATATACCATCGGACTGATGGCTTCAAAACCGGTAGTAGGAAAGAAAGTAGACAAACTCTACTCTATTCCGGGTAAAGTACCAAATCCGGTAGATATGCCGAATTATTGTTATTTCAAAGACCGCTGTGAAATGTGCGTAGACAACTGTGCCGGAGATTATCCTCCAGAGATCAGTCTGTCAGAAACACATAAGGTAAGCTGTTACCGTTACTGCGAAGGATGCAAAGGAAAGGAGGACAAATAAATGGCAAGCAAAAAACTTATTACGCCTGAATTTGAACCTGTAACTTATGATCCGCAGTACATTTTGATGGTAAATCAGTTAAAAAAATATTTCCCGATCAAAGAGGGAATGCTTTCTAAAACTGTAGGACATGTCAAAGCAGTTGACGGCGTTACTTTTAACTTAAAACGTGGTACAACCATGGGTCTGGTAGGTGAATCAGGCTGTGGTAAAACTACAACAGGACGTACGATCTTACGTCTTGCAGGTGAAAAAACTTCCGGACAGGTTCTCTTTAACGGACAGGAAGTTTATGATCTGAGTGCAAAAGAAATGCGTGATATGAGAACGAAGATGCAGATCATTTTCCAGGATCCGTTCTCAAGCCTTTCACCACGTCTCCCGGTTGGTGAGATCATCGGTGAAGCAGTACGTGAACATAATCTTGTTCCGAAGGAACAGTTTGATGATTATATCGATCAGGTTATGGATGACTGCGGACTTCAGCCATTCCATAAAACACGTTATCCTCACGAATTTTCCGGTGGACAGCGTCAGCGTATCTGTATTGCAAGAGCGCTTGCATTAAATCCGGAATTCGTTGTATGTGACGAACCTGTATCTGCCCTTGACGTATCTATTCAGGCACAGATCATCAACCTTTTAAAAGATTTACAGGCAAAACGTAATTTAACATACCTGTTCATTTCCCATGACTTATCAGTTGTAGAACATATTTCTGATACAGTTGGTGTAATGTATCTTGGTAATCTGGTAGAATACGGCGAAACAGACGATATCTTCAAAAATCCGCTGCATCCGTACACAAAAGCGCTGTTCTCAGCGATCCCGGTACCGGATCCAAAAGCGAAAAAAGAACGTATCGTGCTGGAAGGATCCATTCCTTCTCCTGCAAATCCGCCAAAAGGATGTAAGTTCCATACACGTTGTGCTCATTGCATGGAAAAATGTAAACATGAAGCACCGGTACAGAAGGAAGTAGAACCGGGACATTATGTAGTATGTCATCTGTATGATGAATAAAAATACTGCATCTGTTCATGATAAAAATATCATTGACTGACAGTGACAGGAGGAATCAGTATGAGCCGTTCATGGAATCGGAATGATTATGAAGATCCGGAAATGGAAGACGAATATGAAGAACCAAAGGTGCAGCTTAACAGACAAGAACGCCGGTGGTTTATCCTTGGGGCATTGAAAAGTGCACTTATGATCGCAGCGGTCTATCTGATCGGTGCGGCACTGCTCATATGGTTAATGTTAAAAATATGGACTTAAAAAGACAGGCTGTGGTACAGG
>CAZWLV010000249.1:0-2401 GCA_964634715.1 uncultured Lachnoclostridium sp.
CCGCTGTATGGGTACTGATTCTGATAGCACCCCTTGTCCTTGGCGCTCTGTTTCTCCGAACGGCGCTGGAGCAGTTGGTTAGCCTTGTCCCAAAGCTCCTCCGTCACGATGGGCGGCACGGTTTCCTCGTCCGGGTACATCGTCCAGTCCTCCGGGGCAAAGTATTTCACGTTGTTCAGCTTGTAGTCGGTCTTGCTGGTCTTTCCACCGCAGTACCAGCCCTTGTATTTTGGGTTGCAGAGAATGCCCCGCACGGTGCTGAACGAGAAATCCCGGCCGTTGCTGTTCTGATAGCCGTGGTCTGTCAGGTAGTCAGCAACGGCGCGGACGCCCATATACTGGTTGGCATACAGATCAAAGATCAGCCGCACCATCTCCGCTTCGTCCTCGTCGATGACCAGCTTGCCGTCCTGCTTACGGTAGCCCCAGATGCGGTTGCTGCCCAGCACCACGCCGTTTTCAATGGCCCGCTTGAAGCCGAACTTCACCCGCTCCGAGATCTTCCGCACCTCATCCTGTGCGATGCTGGACATGATCGTTAATCTCAGTTCCGCGTCCGGCATCAACGTGTTGATGTTGTCGGACTGAAACAGCACCCCCACGCCGCATTGCAGCAGCTCCTGTGTGTAGCGGATGCTGTCCAGCGTGTTGCGGGAAAAGCGGGAGATTTCCTTGGTCACGATGAAATCGAATTTTTTCGCGTGGGCATCCTCGATCATCCGCAGAAACCGCTCCCGCTTTTTCACGCTGGTGCCGCTGAGGCCCTCGTCCACATAGCCGTCCACAAAGGTCCAGTTGGGACAGTTGCGGATGAACTCATTGTAATAGCTGACCTGTGCGGACAGGGAGTGAAGCTGCTCGTCCTTATCCGTGGAGACACGGGCATAGAATGTGACCCGCAGCGGCAGGTCATAAATGGTTTTCCCGGAACTCAGCGCGTTCCGAATTTCATAAATGTCCACGGCCAGCCTCCTTAACTTCTGTTTGTATTGCTATCATATAACGGTACGTCAATTTTTTCAACCGCATTTTGCAATATCATATCAGAACAGTGGGCACTTCCCTGTCGAAGCAGGGAATGCCCACTGTTCTTTTCTGGAGTTTTACGAAAATCGGTGGTCCATCGCATATTTTCATAATTTGGGTGCTGCAATTAGGAATTTTTCAACATTCATATGCTTCTCTCAGCCGAAACCACACACGCAGTTGTAAACGTTCGTCTCTCATTGATGTCTCCTTTCAGGCGTGCTAGCTGACCGTGCCGCCGAGGTAGTAGGGCTTTGTCACGTCCACGGAACGGAGCCAAGTATCCAATGCGGACAGTTCCTCGCTGTCGGGATCATAGACGTAGGCACCGAATTTGTCCGCATAGCTTTCCGCAATGCCTTGCAGTGCCAGCTCAAAGGCCGTGGAGGGTGTGACACCGGCGAACACATCGTACTCCGTCTCGACCAGCGCCGCTGCCGCCGCTCGGAAAAAGCGGTAGCCTTCCTTGAAGTAGGCGCGTTTGAAATTAGGCATAAACGTGAGCCGGTCATCCGTTCGGGTACACAATCCGTCAAAGCGGCGTTCCAAGCTCTCCACGCTGGCTGTCCGTTCCTCCGGTCCCATATCCACGGCAGAGTCCGCAACTGTCTGAAAGAACCATTCCGGCAGACGTTTCAACGTGGAATATTTCATCGAAACAGGCTTCTCGGAAATTTCATACACCGTGTTATGCACGGCCTGTTCCCTCCCTTGCTCCGTATCTGTGCAGAAACTCATCAATGGTGGCGCAGGTATCGTCTCCCTCTGCATAGGCCCAATCTTCGCTGTCAAAATCCATATAACCGTCATCCGGCAGCTTCAAGGGTTCCGCAGTCAGGATGGTTCCGTAAAAATCTACAAGGATGCCGCGGGCGATCTGACACGGCTCGCCCCAGTCCTCGTCGGCGTGGCGTACCTCATACAACTCCAAACCGTCAGGGACGCTGGCACGCTCTAATCGCCAGTCGGTAAACAGGGCCGGTGTGCCGAAAATGGACACTTCATCGTAAATGATCTCATTTGCGTTCTTTCGCATAGCAAAAACCTCATTTCAAAAAAATCGGCCACGGAAAACTCCGTGGCCATTAAAACGTTATTTCAGGCGGAATACCGGCCCTCTGGGCGCAAAGGGCAATCGGCTGCCCGCCGGTAGGAGAAAGGCGTGGTTCCGCCCCCGCAGGTTCAACCGGTCACAGGCCCCGTCTGTGATGATGAGCAGCGGCGCATCCCTGGGGAAGCGTTCGTCCTCGTCCAGAAGGTCGATCCCCGGCTGCAATTTCGTTCCGCCGCGTCCCCGAACTTTGACCGTTCCCGCGATCTCCGATGGGTGCATGATGCCCTGATCGTAGGCGGCGGCATCGCAGAACACCACCCG
>CAZWLV010000250.1:0-2378 GCA_964634715.1 uncultured Lachnoclostridium sp.
AGTCCAGAGGTAAGACGTCTGAATACCTTCCATATCCAGCCCGGCTGCTCTGTCACACTCTGTGGCATAGGCAATTCCCATCGATTTTACCAGAGAGCTTCCCATCGTATCAATGGTTTTCTCCATTTCCTCCCGCATGGAAAGCAACTGCTCCCGCTGCAGCATACCGGAGCTTTCCATCCCGGCCAGCAACTGACGCATATCTACACAATTTGTCAGTACTCTGCTGCCGTCCTCCTCCTCGATTTCCTTTTCAAAGGAATGCAATTCCACTCCCATGGAGGCGCCGATCTCTTCGATACTCAGATCTGAAAGCTGCGCAGCTTCCATTCCGGTCTGCTCCGCCAGCATAGTTTTAAAATTTTCCTCCGTGACAGAGGACATCTGATAATTCATAAGCAACGGCAATACCATCACTTCATCCAGTTCCTCTAAATACTCTTTCTCTGCGGCATTGCGGCGATAAATATCACCATCCCCGGTAAAACACTTCTCCCAGATGTCTATCTCTTCATCCGTCATCAGTACTTTTGCCGTTTTAAATTCCTCCGCGGTAACTGCCTCCGGAATCACATGCTCCACACCACTGTTCTGAATACCCACGTCAATGATGTCCGATGTATAGGACGGAAGCGCCAAATCACACCATGCCTGCACAAAGAGCAGGAGAAGAACGATGAGCACAGACCTCCAGTACGGAAGCATATTTTTTACTATTTTTCCCATTATACGAATCCTTTCTTTCTCTCTTTTTTGGATTTACATAACCGTTTCCGGTCTTTTGAATTTTTTGCCATTTATTAACAATAATAAACACAGACAAATTGCCATGTCAAGCAATTCACCTGCGTTTAATACTTATTTTATAATCTTTTTTATATTTTTTATTTTTTTCTGTAACAGTTCAAACGATCTTCACTGTTACGTGTCTCCAGCCATGAAAATCGCTTCGCAATGGGGAATCTGCTCCAAACAGTTACTTGCTGTCTCATAAAAAGTATGCCCATTTTTATAATACATAACAACATTTCCGCATTTATTCATCACTTCCATGTATGGCATCCAGAATCTCTTTCAGATGATTCATTTCAAACTGCCCCGGTGCACTCGCCGCTTTGTGCGCTCCAAAAGTGACACAGGAGCCAAAATGCTCCCCACACAGACGGCTGATACTTCCGAGACTTCCCATGGACATGGTAATAATCGGCGTATGCGGATGCTCCTGCAAAAACAGATCCGTTGCCTCTAAGAGATTCAGGACATCTCTTCTGCTGTTTGGCATAACAGCCAGCTTTACGATATCTGCACCGCCTTCGTACATACGCTCTAACAGCATATTCATCACTTCCGGTTCCGGTGTCGCGTCAAAATCATGGTGGGATGCTACAATTTTTACACCGGCTTTCTGCAGCTCTCTGATTTTTCGTAAAGGACGTTTCTCCTCGAA
The DNA here is from genome assembly GCA_964634715.1 of uncultured Lachnoclostridium sp. GTDB lineage: Bacteria > Bacillota > Clostridia > Lachnospirales > Lachnospiraceae > HGM12587. Next base: position 1,448 of record CAZWLV010000250.1, read on the forward strand.
ATATTCCAGATCAATCAAATCCACACAACCGGATTCCACCGCAAGATCATGAAGGTCATTCAATACCTCATCCGAAACCTGCACCATACCGCCCTGTTTTTTGGAACGGAACGTATAAAGGAACACTTTCTCTGAAAGCATTGGTGCTGCTGCCTGCAAAATGTCTCTTATCGCATTGTAGTCTGTCAAATCGGAAAAAGCATCAATCCGCCATTCTATCATATCCGCACAACTGCTGGCAAGACAGGTAATTTCTTCCATAATTCCATCGCTGGTTGGCTCCATGACAGGAACGCAGATTAACGGACGTCCGTTTCCGAAGGTGTGATTCTTTATGGTTATCTGACTCATATTTTTATCCTTTGTAACTATTCAGTACCTCCATGCTTGAGGCCATGTCGCAACCCGGCACAAATGAGCCATGAAAGTTTTCTTTCATACTTGAGGCCATGCCGCAACCCGGCACAAACGTCCTATGAAAGTTTGCTTTCATACTTGTGTTCATGCTGTCTCCGGCACAAATGAGCCATGAAAGTTTGCTTTCATATGTATTTTGTATACAATGTGCATACTTTATTCTAACATTCTGCAACCCAAAGGTCAATTCCACAATACGTAAATTTTCTGTTCGTGCTATTAGTAAATTTGCCCAAAGAAAAAAGCCAGGGAAATCCAATATTTCCGATACAGGCTTTATTTTCTGATACTTTATTCGGTCGAGTAGACAAGCCCCCTTACACACCACCGGACGTGCGACCTTTCCGCCTCTGGCTCTTTGCGAAGTTAATTGTTCAACACCTATCTTGTGTATATATTGACATAGATTCACGAAGATGCTAATGGATACTCCCTCAACATCTTCGTGAATCCTTCCCAGTCAGTTATAACTGTTCTTCTGACTTCTTCGATTCATCCAGAAGAACAACAGGCT
>CAZWLV010000251.1:0-2364 GCA_964634715.1 uncultured Lachnoclostridium sp.
TTTTTCATTATCCTAACACGTACAAACTGTAAAATTTGTAGGAGTCTGTCGAGATCCCTTTTCTCACTAGGTATACAATTTATAAACTGGATTACACCCCAAAAAACGGTTTTGGAATCGAATTTCTTATGAATTATAATCAAGTCAATCAGTAGTGGTTTCCGCTTAGGAATAACGGTTTTCATATTACATTAATCATGGATTCTTGAGACAAGAATATTCATATAACGTCCATTCGGAACAGCTAGATTCTTAGCAGAGTCCTCAATATTACAGAACTAGCCTATATAATATTAATACGATTTAGAATTTGAAACCTTGCAATAACTTGTTGATTACGAAATATAACCTTTAGTTTAAGTGGATTTTTAGAAAATAAATAATTGGGGAGATTTCTAAAAAGATTGTAACAAATTTTGAATCAGAGGTACTAATATAAAAGACAAAAATAACAAAGGAGGATAAAATTGCAGTCAATTGAAAAATTATATCAAGAATATGCACAGATTATTTACCGTTATTTATTTTCACTGACGCATAATCATGATATCTCTGAAGAGTTGACTCAAGAAACTTTTTGCCAGGCAATTACGAGCATTCACAGTTTTAACGGTTCTTGTAAAATTTCTACTTGGTTGTGCTCAATAGCAAAAAATCAATTATATAAATACTACCATAAAAATCCACCGAATGAGGACTGGATGACACAAGTTATTTCGGTTCCTTCTGCGGAAACAGAAGCTATTGCTAATTTAACTTTGAAAGAGTTTATAAATCAAATAGAAAAATGTCCAAATCCATATAAACAAGTTCTGTTATTAAGATTATTTGGTCATCTTTCATTTTTAGAAATAGGAACTATCATGGATAAAACAGAAACCTGGGCGAGAGTCACTTATTATCGTGGAAAAGAAAAATTGAGAAAGGAGTTAGAAAATGACTAAAATTAAATTACCATGTGAAATAGTACAGGATTTACTTCCAAATTATCTTGATGAACTAACAAGTAATTTGTCAAATCAAGCAATACAAGAGCATATATGCGAATGCGAGAGTTGCAGACACATTTTAAAAAATATGCAGCAACCAGATCCAATAATACAAAATGATCTGCTTAATTCTCAAATTGACTATTTAAAAAAGGAAAGAAGAAAAATTATGTTTTGGAAACGAGTGTCATTTTTGGCAGTATTAGGATTACTTATTATAGGTATCTATATTTATTTTGACAAAATTGGAAATACTATTCTTTCTGATCATATAGACTGTAATGTAAGTGTTTCTAATAAAGAAATTACAATTCAAGGGAATATGCCTAATAATGGAATAAAGATTTCCAAAATGAGTTTTTCTGAAAATGATGACGGGGTTATTAACATTTCTCTACGTTCAATGCCGGGTCTTTCAAAAGAAAATAATCATTTTAAGGAATCTTTTACTGCACAAAGCCCAATAACACAGGTATGGATTGATAATCGAATCCTCTGGGATCATGGAAAGTCAATTGATTCAAGAACATCTGCAGTTTATCTTGCAAAACATGATTCTTTAAAAGATAGAAATTATAATAGTGATAGCTGGATTGCATTGGACATGGCTGACAAACTTGGCGGAGTAATTAATGAACTAAATATTTCTGAGAAGCCATATGGTTGGAAAATGAATCTTAAGAATAAGGTTTCAATAGAAGATTCTGATACTATAAAAAAATATATGCATTCATATGCGTATGTTTTATTGGCAACTATTGGAGATTTGGAATATGTGACGTATGAATATACAACGAAAGACGTTAATGAAATTTTACATATTACAAAAGAAGATGCTAGTAATTTTATGGATCAAGACATTAAAACATATGCAAAAGATCCAGCACTACTTCAGATTTTAATGGAAAAGCTAGATCTTTGTGAAAGGATAAAAGATTGATCAGGAAACTCCTATTCAAAATATAATGTAAAGTGGTATATAATAAAAATACATTAAAAGAATTTATAAAAATATGGAGGCGAGAAGTAGAATGATCTTTAAAAAAAAATTTACGATTGAATTGGACGAAATTCCTGAAACAAATGAAGATATCTGTTTTGCGATTGCCGGATATTGTGCTGAACGAAATATGTCCTATGAATTTTTAAAGAGGACTTATCCTGTAATAGCAGTGATTGATGGATGTAAATATGAAGTGACAAAGATATTCACTAAACAATTCCGTATTAATCTATGGGTTCTGAACTGCAAAGAAATAGATTAGAATAGCAAAAGCCGGACTTCTCAAAGCCCGGCTTTTGCTTTTGGTCAAAAAAGTTCTGTCGCATTAATTTTCATTTAGTGCAACAGCCCCCTTTTTTATAATTCAGTTCT
>CAZWLV010000252.1:0-2364 GCA_964634715.1 uncultured Lachnoclostridium sp.
GTTCATAATAGTTTGAAATCTTCTGATACGTTCTTCTTCCGGAAGTTCTTCAATTATTTTTTCTTCCAATTTCATACCAGAATGATAAGCCAATGTTTGATCCTGCCATTTTTTGAAAGACTCATAATCTGTTTGATAGGTCTGATATTCATCTCGAATTCTGGAAAATTCTTCAAGGAATAAACAGATATCCTGATTTAAGGATGCAGATTTGTCTTTCCCGTTAAATTTGACAGTACATTCCCAACCATCAAAGTGAGGAGGGCGTTTTGTCTCGACTTCAAAATTAATATCCTTGATTTTATCTAACTGACAGAAGAAATTTAAAATATCTGCAAAATCAGACAAAGGTTTGGCTTGTGAATCATATCCCATAAGATAGCTGGATTCACATTCTAAAACTTTAGCAATCTCATTGATCATGGCGATGGAAACTTCGATTTCTCCACTTTCATATTTTTGGATAGTACGAAGGGATTTTCCTAAGAGATTAGCAAGTTCTGTTTGATTCATTCTTTTTTTCTTACGTGCGGTCCGGATTCGGAGTCCGATTTGACTGCTATGTACATTCTCATTACTCATAATGTTTCACCTCAAAAGCATCATAACATATAAAAATACGAATTACAAGTACATAAACAAGAAAAATAAATTTGACAAGCGAATAAATAATGCATATAATAAAGACGAATTAAAAGTACATATTTTAAAAGAAAGGAGAAAAAAGATGAAAAACAATGTATTTAAAATGCAGATTATAATGAATGAACAGGAGGAGAAGGATGGATAGAAAAGTATATGTTGAGTTACCACCGTTTACAGGAAGGAATGTACCGATTACAGAAATTGCTAAAGCAATCGGAAAAGATGCACATTATATCAGGATTGCAATCCAACAAGGAATATTCAAATTTGGAGTTGCTATGAAAATGGAAAATTCAAGTGAATACAGTTATTACTGTTCTGATCGTAAAGTGTGGGAAGAAACGGGATATTTTAATTATGAATTGGTAAAAAAAGACAAAGAAAAAGTCCCTGCATAAAACAAGGACTGATTCCCAGAGTGTTTGAATACTCTATCTCGCAAATTCAGTATATCAAAGGCTCTGGGGCAAAACAATAGAAAATTTTGCAAAGGAGTGGAAGATTATTTTTCAAAAGATAAAAGAAACCATTACAACGAGACAAGCTGCTGAAAGTTATGGATTGAAGGTAAATCGAAATGGAATGGTGTGTTGTCCGTTTCATAATGATAAGCATCCAAGTATGAAAGTAGACAAAGGCTTTTATTGTTTTGGATGTGGTGAAAAGGGAGATGTCATTCATTTTGTAGAAAAATTGTACGGTATTTCACCTTATGAAGCGGCAAAAAAATTAGCAGAGGATTTTCAGATTCCTATCGAAACAAGAAAAGGAAAATCAAAATGTTCTGTAAAGAAAATGAGTTTGAAGAAGAAAAGTCCTTATCAACTGATGCAAGAATTTGAAAAATGGGAGAAATATTGTATTCGAGTTTTATCAGAATATTTGCATTTGTTAGACGAGTGGAAACAATACTATGCCCCTCGTAATTATGAAGAGGAATGGAAAGAAGAGTTTGTTGAAGCTTGTAGAGAAAGAGAACGTATATCATATTATTTAGATATTTTACTAGATGGAGAGTTGGGTGATAGGATTGAATTTCTAAGGGACAAAGGAGAGGAAGTGAAGCAGATTGAAAAACGAATGGAAGAATATGGACGAAAAAACAATGGAACAAATGGAGCTGGCGATCAAGAGTATGGAATCCGACGATGCAGCTGATTGGGTGGAAGACGGTCAGATCAATGAAGTGTTGTTCTGTGAATATTTTCTGAAGAAGATGCCGGTGAAGTGTATCAATAAAAATTTTTTGGGTTTAGATGGATTGATACCGGATATGGACATTGAAAAAGAAATATACAGGCTGACAAAAGGATTTATCAAAGCAAATGTTTCAAAAAAGGTGAAGCAATTGATGGAGGCACTGAGATTAGAAGCTCATTCAGAGGAATTGCCGATACAGATTGATCGAATCCATTTAAAGAATGGAACCTATTTCTTAAATGGTCAGTTTGTGAATGAAAAAGAATTTTGTCTCAATCGATTACCTGTTTCTTACAGTGATAGAAAGCCAAATCCAACAAGATGGCTGCAATTTTTATCGGAACTTTTAGAAGCGGAAGATATTCTGACACTGCAAGAGTATATGGGATATTGCTTGATTCCTTCCAATAAAGCACAGAAAATGCTGCTGATGTTGGGGAAAGGCGGAGAAGGTAAGTCGAGGATTGGTTTAGTAATGAGAAGCATTCTTGGGGTCAACATGAATATGAGCAATATCCA
>CAZWLV010000253.1:0-2357 GCA_964634715.1 uncultured Lachnoclostridium sp.
ACCTAAATCTGGCGCGTCTGCCAATTCCGCCATACCCGCTTAAACTTCTTAATATATGCACTTTTTTCTCATCCAGACAAACAATTATTTTCCACTTGTATCTCATAAAATCCAACTACGAGAAACATGCTCTGCGAATTCGTAGGATATCGCACTGCTCTTCAAATACTTGTGTAAGCACAGTATTTTCATTGCTGCTCGCACAAATTAGAAAAATTCCTGCTCATCTGCACTTCCCTATCATAACATTTTCCACTTGTTGTTTCAAGTTTTTCCTATCATAGATATTTAATCAATTTTTAAGAATTTCTTTGTATCCTTTTTCATATTTATTTATACAATGGACTATCATAATTAGAACTGCTCAGATTCGGAGGTTATCATATGCTGCGTACTTTTTTTCATAAAGAATCCATCAAACATCAGCTTTATCTGATCAGCATGGGGATTTTGATCTTTTTCTCTCTTCTGATCCTTGTACAGGCACCTTTTCAATTTACAGAAATGGACTTTTTTTCCAGTACACTAAATCATCATTTTTTAACGTTGATCATTATTTGGGGTGCGATTGCTTTTGTTTGCTTTTTTCTTTGGATTTCTATGCAATTTAACAGATTTTCTGAGAAAAAACTGCTTTTGCTGACACTGTTTTTTGCCGGATCTGGAATCTTCTTACAATATTTTTTACTAATCTTCATACAGCCGGTGCTCCGATATGACCACCTTCGTGTATTTGATGCCGGCTTGGAAATTCTCCACACCGGAAAACTTTCTCTGACTGCCAATGACGGTTACTTTGGTCGCTATCCTTTCAACATTTCCATCGCCACGCTTAACAGCCTGTTTTTCAGACTGTTTCAGCTTTTGGGAATTGCTGAAAAACATACTATGCTTGCACTGCAATGCACTTACCTTTTCCTGATCGATCTTGGGATCTTTTTTTCATGGAAAATATTACGGATCTTACATTCTTTAAAGACTGCCTGTTTATTCGTAATCTTATGTGTTTTTAATCCGGTACTTTATGTCTGTGCCGCAGGCTGCTACACGACCACGCTGATGGTTCCGCTTCTGATGGGAACTTTGCTGGCTATGATCTCTTTTTTAAATGAAACCTCTTTCAAAAAGAAATGTTTCTTCGGTTTTCTCACTGGTATCTTACTGGCTTTCGGAAGCCGGATTCGTGCTACGGTATTGATCTGTGGTATCGCACTGGTCATTTTTCTGCTAATTCGCCAGAAAACAGATGCTTCGAAAAAAAACTCGTCTAAAAAAATTGCTTTCCTGACAGGTACTGTATTACTCGGCTTCCTGATCAGCTTTACCGGTTTTACCACGTATCAGAATTCTTACATTACAGAAGATTATACGGATACGCAGATGCCGCCGCTTTACTATCTGATGTTTGCTGCAAATCCTGACACCAAAGGAACTTATAATGAATCTGATTATGAAATGATCTCTTCTTACGATACATTAGAAGAAAAAAATGAAGTCTCATGGGATATTTTAAAAGAACGGATCCGCAACATGGGATTTTGGGGAACACTCTCCTTCGCTGATCACAAACTGGTTCTTACATGGGCTGACGGAACAGATGATTACAGCGACTTTTTTACCACTGCAAGAAATTATAACAAACTGCATTCCCTGATCGCCGGAGAACAAAAAGATTTTTATGCCTTATACTGTCATATATTTCATGTGGCTGTTTTATTCCTGTTTCTTGCAGCTGCTTTTTCCATGTTGAAAAGAAAATGCTCTAGTCCTTATTATTTGGTCTTTTTAACATTATTAGGCGGAATGATCTTTCATATTCTTTGGGAATCCTACTACGTTTACAGTTTTGGTTTTTCCATGCTGCTCCTGATGGCTGCTTCTGACGGTGCAGATCAGATTTTAGAAGGCAGCCGCTCAAAGAAAAAAGCTGTCTTTAGATTGTTCTTTAAAAAAGGCTTTCAGGGCAAGAAAATATCCGGCAATCTGTCTATGATACAAATCACCGGAATCGGTTCTTTTTTACTGATGTTATTATTTTTACTGCCTTGCCTGAACACGTTACGCAGTACACCTTACTTTCGTGCAAACTATGCTGTCGTACAGGATATGAGTATCGGTGAAAATAAACCGCTGTTATCCGGTGACCGCATTACCCAGACGTTTCAGACAGATCGCCCATTTAATGAAATCGCATGCAAAGTTTTCAATCCCACCGGAACCGAAAACGAATCTTTATATCGTTTTCAATTATTCTCTGATGACCGCACTTTACTGTTTCAAACAGATTTTTACGGTTCTCAGACACAGGATAAAGACTATTGCTGCTTTCCGATGGGAAATATCGTTCCTGACGGTAA
>CAZWLV010000254.1:0-2341 GCA_964634715.1 uncultured Lachnoclostridium sp.
TTTCTTTCAGTACTTTCGGATCAAGGATCACATTATATACTTTTTCACTGGTCGCCAACACCGTTCCGTTGCGGTCATAAATATCACCTCTGCGGTATGCCAGTGTCGTACTGTTGCTCTCCTGCTGCTGCAGTACTTTTTTCGTATATTTATCCCCATTTGTTTTATTAATGTAGACAATCCTGATGCTTAAACCAACCAAAGCCAGTACAATGACTCCGAAGATCAGTACCAGCTTTTTTCTCATTCGATTGTTTATTTTTCTGCGTTTTTTATATTCTTTACTCGTCACGCTTTACTTACTCCGATTCTAAAACACTTTTCAGGACAGACTGTTCTTCCTGAGGTATTTCTTCATACTGACTTACGTAATTGCGGCTGTTATTCTTATATAAGATCACGTTTTCTTCTGTTGCATATACCATGCCCATCTCTTCTATGGCGATTCGTCTGATCTCTTCCAGATCGATCGAAGATTGGATAGCATTCAGATCATCAGCATTATCTTTTTTCATTTCTGCTAGCTGACCTTCTAAAGAAGTGATGGTTTTCTGGCTGTTTGCATTCACAGCCTGCAGCTGCAGATAATTTGCACAGATCAACAATGTAACCACACACGCTGCTGCGAGAAAGATACAATACGGAATACTTAATGCATTCTGCTTATGTTTTCTGTGATGCACCTTTTCAGGACGCGGCTGCTCTTCCTGATGATACGGCGGTTCCACATAAATCTTCCGTACAACATTTCCCTGTACTTCCGTCCGATAGGTTTGTGTTCTTTTGTTTGCCCGTTCTTTTTTCATGGCCATTGGAATCATCTCCTAATCTTCTCTAATTCTTTCAAAAACTCTTAATTTAGAGCTCTTTGATCTGCTGTTTTCTTCCAATTCTTCCTCACTTGGAATGATCGGTTTTCTCGTGATCACCCTGCCTTTTGGTTTTTTCCCACATACACACACAGGAAAATGACTTGGACAGGTACACGGATTTTCATTTTTCTTAAAGATCGTTTTTACGATGCGGTCTTCCAGCGAATGGAATGTGATCACGCAAATCCTTCCTCCGTCTTCCAAAAGATCGATCATATCATCTAACGAATTCTGTAATACATCCAGTTCTGCATTCAGTTCGATCCTGATCGCCTGAAATGTTTTCTTTGCCGGATGTCCGCCTGCCATTCTCACTTTTGCAGGAATCGCAGCTTTGATGATCTCGATCAGCTCACCGGTCGTTTCAATCTCTTTTTTCTCACGTGCCGCCACAATGTGCTTGGCAATGTTCTTTGCAAATTTATCTTCACCGTAATCGCGAATAATCCGGAACAGTTCCATCTCACTGTATTCGTTTACGATATTCTTCGCTGTTTTCGGCTGTCTTCTGTCCATACGCATGTCCAGCGGAACATCTTCCCTGTAAGTAAATCCTCTTTCCGGCTCATCCAGCTGATAGGAAGATACTCCCAGATCCAGTACGATCCCGGATACTTTTTCAATCCCCAGATCATGCAGAACCTGTTTCATATGACAGTAATTGCTGCGGACGGTCGTTACCTTATCTTCAAAGATGGCAAGCCGTTTTCCTGCTGCATTTAACGCATCTTCGTCCTGATCGATCCCGATCAGTCTTCCATTCTCACCAAGTCTTTTTAAGATCTGGAAAGAATGACCTCCGCCGCCTAAGGTTCCGTCAACATAAATCCCGTCCGGTTTGATATTTAAATTGTCAACTGTTTCAAAAAGTAAAACTGATTTGTGTTTAAATTCCATTTGCCTTCCTCTATATATTAAAATTTAAATTCGTCACTAACTGTTCCGCGATCTCATCCATATCATCGAAACTGTTATTTTCTTCATATCGTTCTTTGTCCCATAATTCAATACGGCTTAAGAGTCCCGCAAGAATCACGTCTTTATCGATTTCTGCAAATTTCCGAAGGGTACTCGGAATCAACGCACGTCCCTGTTTATCAATGTCGCAATAAGTAGCTCCTGCTGTAAAAAACCTGCTGAACTTTCTGGCAGCTTTATCCGCCAATGGCAGTTTTTTCAGCTTTTCTTCAAAGTTTTTCCATTCTTCTACCGGAAACAGAAAGAGACAGCCATCTAATCCTCTCGTTACCACGAATTGCTCTCCCAGTAATTCGCGAAACCTTGCTGGAATGATCAGCCTGCCTTTGCTATCTATCGTATGATGGTATTCCCCATTGAACAATACAACCACCTACCTCCGGATGAAGTACTCCATTTTCTCCCCTTTGTACTCCACTTTATTCCACTTTGCTCCACGCATTCAGTTTATAACAACCTATTTATGATTGCAAGGACTTTTTTCTGCTGTC
>CAZWLV010000255.1:0-2339 GCA_964634715.1 uncultured Lachnoclostridium sp.
AGGGAGTTTTTATGACAGAGCGTACATCAAATTATGAAATTACAAAACGGAGAGTTTGTCAGGAATTTTTAAAATACGATCAGGAAAAAATGATCCAAAAATTTGCATTGAAAGCTGATGAAGATTATCTGTATATCGGGTATCTTGGCCGTTGTTACAGGATCGATCGGAAAACAGGGTATCTGGAATGGTCGGAAGATGAGTTTAAAACCTGTACAGAAGGGAATTTTAATGAAGTTTTAACGATTTATGATGTACTTTGTGATTCGAAGGAACATTGCCGTGCAGCAAAGGAATACGTAAATTTAAAAAGTCTTTCTAATTTACAGTCAAGCTCTAAAAAACTGGGAGATGGTCTGTCAGATGGAAAAGACCGGATCTTTGATCACAAAGAAAAAGAATTGTGCAGGATTTGTGAAAAGTTAGGAGGCATAAAGAACGGAAAAGGAGATGTGGCATATGAAATTCCCTTATTTTCGTTTTTATCCTGTCAGATCCAGTTTTGGAATTCGGATGAAGATTTTGATGCTGTGATGCATATTTTTATGGATCAGAATATTTTACAGTTTATGAGATATGAAACCGTCTGGTATGTGCAGGGACATCTGATGGACAGACTGACAGAAGAACTGCATCGGCTGTCTGGAGAGAGTCAGGGTTGTAAATGAGCAATATGGAACAGATGAATGCGTAATCATTGAAAGGAAAAGAGAATGAAGATTACAATGTTTGCAGCGATAGAAATCACATCATATGAAGTAGGGATGAAGATTTATGAACTGTCACAAAAGGAAATGAAAGAGATCACTCATGTCAGGCATCGGATCGAGCTTGGAAAAGATGTGTATCATCTGGGCAGACTGAGTAATGAACGGGTGGAAGAATTATGCAGGGTACTGAATGGTTTTTTACGGATCATGAAAGAATATGGAGTAACCAAATATCGTGCCTGTGCAACAACGGTGATCCGTGAATTGGAGATCAGTGCACTTTTATTGGATCGTATTTATGTGAAAACAGGAATCTTAATAGAAGTTTTAAGTAATTCGGAACTGAGGTTTTTGAATTATAAATCGATCGCATCTCAGGAAAGAGATTTTGACAGGATCATCCAAAAAGGAACGGCGATCATTGATGTGGGAGGAGAAAGCATTCAGATTTCACTGTTTGATAAAGATGCACTCGTTTCGACACAGAATATCCGGATCGGTACAAACAGATTAAAGGAACGGCTGACGAATGTATATGAGCAGAGCGGACATTTTGAACAGGTCGTAGAAGAGATTGCCAACAATGCACTGAAAACTTATCGGAAGCTGTATCTGAAAGACCGGAAGATTGAAAATGTGATCATGGCAGGAGATTACAGCGGATATTTCCTTCATTATATAAAGAAAGAACCGACAGAAAATCATGTGATGAGTGCAGATGATTTTTATAAATTTTATCGGGAAATGCTTGGAAAAAATCCGAGAGAAATATTGGAGATCTTAGGGATCCCGTCAGAAAACGAAGCGTTGATCCTTACGACGCTGGTCGTTTACCGGAAATTGATCGAAGAAACGCAGGCACAGGAAATCTGGCTGTCTTCATTAAATCTGTGTGACGGTCTTGCCTATGATTATGCTGAGAAGAACCAGATTTTGAAATCTGCACATGATTTTGAAAATGATATCATCGTTGCTGCAAAAAATATGGGAAAACGTTATCAGAGCAACAAAAACCATGTAAATGTGATGACGGATCTTGCATTAACGATCTTTGATAAGACCAGAGCGATTCATGGAATGGAGAAACGTGACCGGCTGCTTTTGCAGATCGCAGTACTTCTGCACGATTGCGGAAAATTTATCAGTATGTCACATTCCGCAGAATGTTCTTATAATATTATCATGGCATCAGAGATCATCGGGCTGTCTCATGCGGAACGTGAAATGACAGCAAATATCGTAAAATATAATTCACAGGAAATTCTTTCTTTTGAAGAGTTTTCCCAAAGCAGTGCATTGAACAGAGAACAATATATCAAGGTATGCAAATTGGCGGCAATCTTACGTATTTCGAATGCCATGGACAGAAGCCATAAGCAGAAGATCCGGGAACTTCGTGTGACTTTGAAAGATACCAGAATGATATTGACGGTAGATACTTTAGAGGATATTACACTGGAACAGGGACTTTTATCAGAAAAGGCAGAATTTTTTGAAGATGTATTCGGGATCACTCCGGTGCTTCGCCGGAAAAAGACCGTATAATGGAGGCGGATATGGAAAAAACAGAAAAATTCAGATCAGAATGTTATGAAAACAGAGAATTGAGCTGGCTGAAATTTAATGAAC
>CAZWLV010000256.1:0-2317 GCA_964634715.1 uncultured Lachnoclostridium sp.
CTTTGTCTTACCGTAATATAATTTGATGCACTGACACCGCCGTAATTATTTTTGACTTTTACTTCGATCACATTCTTCGTTTCTATTTCTTCTGTCAATGCTGCCGCTTTGATCGTATAAACGGTTTCCTGTCCATTCAAAGATACTGTACCGGAAAGTCTGCTGTTAATGTAAATTTCTGCTGTTCCATTTACATTTCCATTGATATGCAGTAACAGATCCGAAGATTTTCCTGTAAAGGCATCTGCCGGAGCATTCGCTGCATAATCTTCCATAAGGGCATTTCCTTCTGTATCTGTCAGTGAAAGCGTAAGAGCATTGTTCTTATTTAAAAATGCAGAATCAAAGGAATCCTCTGTTGCCATCTGCTGATCCATCCATGTGATATGAGCATTTAACCATGTCTTCAGTCCCTGATAATCTTTATCAAAAACTCCACTGCCATGCCATAAGATACTGTCAGCTTTTCCGGATTCTTTGATCTGGTCATAATATACGTCCATATTGTCCAGCATATCCTGTACCTGATCATTTCTGATCTCCCAGTAACGTTCCTGCAGCTTCATCAGAAAATATGGATCTTTCACAAGATATTTATACCACTGACTGCTCTGTGCACCCTGATTATAATAATTGGTTGCCCATTGGTTAGAAGAACCTGCCGCAGTCCCGCCGGCACCAGATGACCAGTCCATATCCCAGATCGGTCCCATGATCATCTTTCCATCAATGTCTTTGTACATGTAAGTACTTTTTTTGTTCATTTCTTCATTAAAGAAGATTTCTGTCACAAGCCAGTAATCCACCAGTGCATCGAAATCATACAGATCACTGTAATGCGTATCTGCACCTTCATAACTTGTCATGTAATCAGACGAAGTAACTGCATCTTCAAATGCCTGTACATAATTTTGCACATAATCAAACATTTCACTGTTTGTATTGACATATTCCGGATTTTTAAACTGAAGAGGCTGTCCGCTGTCTGTTTTAAACTTTGACACTTCATCCCAGTAGGCATCTAACTCTAACAGATATCCTCCGTTGATATCCGGAATTTTAATTGCCGGATAATCTGCGATGACATACGTTTTCTCCTGAAAAACAACCTGTCCGCTGGTGATCCAGCCCATATTTTCTGACATATAGCTTTCCAGACTCTTCCTTGTCGTTTTATCAAAACCTTCTGTCTCTGCGATCGTATCTGCGGAATCTTCTGCAAATCCTTCCCAGTCAAAGATATCTACACGGGTATCATCTACACGGACATTTTCACAGAATTGATAATTTCCTACATATTTTCCATTCATGATCACATCTACCCATACGGTAGACATTTCGTCCATCTGCATATCACCTGCCAGACGATAAGCAAGCGTATTTCTCATCAAACTTTCGTCAAGATAGTTTGCAAGCAACACCCAGTGTTTGCTCTTTCCCATTCCAAACACATTGGCCTTTTTGTCCAGTTTCAGTTTATAAGGTTTTTTCGGCTGTCCCCATGTTGTATTTCCGCGGCCTCGGATCTCCGTAGCACCCTCATATAAAATGCCACTGTCACTGTACTCGTCATTTCCCTGAATTTTGATCGTGGCATCAATATATTCTGTCTTACTGGTGATCGACTGACCATTTTCCGTATCAATATATACAACCGGAAGATTACTGCAGTACATCTTAGAAGACACCGTTTCCGTTCCATTATTAACTCTGACTTCGATCCATTTTTCCAGATCATCTTCTGTCGGCGTATAAGAAGCCGAAGTATTTTCAGAAATCAGTTTTTCTCCGACATACCACTGATAGGTTACTTCTGCTGCCCCCGTTGCTGTTGCCGTCAATGGCACTCCTACTTTTGCGTAAGCATTCTCAAAACTTACTGTAAACTCTGTAGTTTCTTCTGCGTATGTACTAATCTCAGAAGTACTGCTTGCCGATACCGGCAGATGACTGCAGAGCATCGTTCCTGCGATCACAAGTGCAAGGAACTGCTTCATTTTCGCTTTTAACATAAAATCCCCCTTTTATCATGTCAATTTAAGCAATTTTATAACTGTTTTCCTAAAAAATATAGTTTTACAGATATATCAGTATGTAAATTTTAACAGATTTGGGCTTTCATTACAATTTAGTTCACATTTTTTTCATTTTTCATTTTATGTAACGCTCTCTCAGCCATTTGATATATGACTGCACTCATTTGTTGTGAATTGAAAAACAATTGTAAGAAAAGAACAAATCAAAAGCACAACACATTCCCTTAGAAACAAAAAATCTAAGGAGAATTTCAAAAATTTCCACGCTTACGGAAATGACC
>CAZWLV010000257.1:0-2316 GCA_964634715.1 uncultured Lachnoclostridium sp.
AATCTTCGTCGTAAATTCACTGGCTCTGGTCAGATCATCACTGTCTGAGATCCATACCCGGTCGCCCATGGCTCCCATTCCCAAAAGAAGTACCAGTGCTGCCGCCAGCAGCAAAATATACCGTTTTTTCATCCGGAAGCGTGTGATTTTCGGATCCCCATCTTCTGCTTCTAAAGCTTCCACTCTCATCATCAGTGTTTTTAATCCTTTTTCCGAAAGTCCTTCCGCATTTTCCCAATCCCCGCACTCCAGTTCCATCTGTGCGGTCATATCAAAAAAATCTTTCTGTTTCATAGTTTTTCCTTTTTTGATTTTATTGACTTTTAGTTTTCTGCGTATCATAATATTTCCATATATAAGGTTGGAGCTTTCGCTTTGACCTAAAACCTTACGGAGGTATTTATGAAACGAATCGTATTAACCGGCGGCGGTACAGCCGGCCATGTTACCCCAAATATCGCATTACTGCCAAAATTAAAAGACCTTGGCTATGATATCCATTACATCGGTTCCTATAACGGAATCGAAAAGAAACTCATCGAAGCCTGTGACATTCCTTATTATGGAATCTCTTCCGGAAAGCTTCGCCGTTATTTTGACCTGAAAAATTTCTCAGATCCGTTTAAAGTACTCAAAGGATTTTCCGAAGCATCTAAGCTGTTAAAAGAATTACAGCCGGATGTCGTATTTTCCAAAGGCGGATTTGTTTCCGTTCCGGTGGTCATCGCAGCCGGACGACGCAAGATTCCTGTTGTGATCCACGAATCTGACATGACACCGGGACTTGCCAATAAACTCTCTTTCCCATCGGCTTCCAAAGTATGCTGTAACTTTCCGGAAACGATGGCACATCTGCCAAAGGGAAAAGCAGTTCTTACAGGTTCACCGATCCGTGAAGAACTTTTAACAGGAAACCGCGAAAAAGCACTGGCATTTACCGGACTTTCCGGCACAAAACCGGTTGTTCTGATCATCGGAGGAAGCCTTGGTTCTGTCATTGTCAATGAAGCGGTACGAAGTGTCCTTCCAAAACTCTTAGAACGCTTTGATGTGATCCATCTTTGCGGCAAGGGCAAATTAGACCAGACACTGACTGCATTAAACGGCTACGTACAGTACGAATACATTTCCGAAGAATTAAAGGATCTTTTCGCACTTTCCGATATCGTGATCTCCCGTGCCGGTGCAAATTCCATCTGTGAATTTTTAGCACTGCGGAAACCATCGCTTTTGATCCCGCTTTCCGCTGCTGCCAGCCGTGGTGACCAGATCTTAAATGCACGTTCTTTTGAACGTCAGGGTTACGCTGCTGTCCTCGAAGAAGAAGAATTAAACGGCGAAACACTGCTGCAGGCACTGCAGACACTTTGGGAAAACCGTGAATCCTATATTTCTGCCATGGAAACAAGCCCTATGGGAAATTCCATTGATACCATTATCGGTCTTTTAGAACAACTTGTAAACTAGAAAATGTGATCAATTTCTTCTCCCAGCTTTTTATGCAGATATTTTCTTGCCCGAAGCTTCATAACATCCACGTTGCCGGGTGTTGTTTTCAAAGCTTTCGCAATCTGTACACTGCTCATATCAAAAAAGCAGGAGTCGATCATCACATAATACCAATTTGGATTTTTCTCATATAAAATATCAAGGGCAGTCATCAAAATTCTGAAGACTGCCTTTTGTCTTTCTGATTCTTCATAACTGGCTTCTGCTGATTGTGTACGTTTCTGCATCGTACGGCGTAAGATCAGCGGATCGATCGGTTCTTCACTAATGGAACCTCCCTTTTTCGCATAATCCTTGGCGATATTCCCGGATATCACAATCAGCCAGTTTTTAATCCTTGCATCCTCTAATGCATCTAAATGCTCATACATTCTAAGATATGTTTCCTGCACCACATCTTCGACATAGCGGTGTGCAACATATTTTTCTGCATTTTTCATTACCAGTTTCTGGTACAGAGTCAGATACTTATTAAATCTTTCCAGTTTTTCACTCATCTTTTGTTACTCTTAAAACTTACTTTACCTTCTCTAAAATTTCCTGTTTCATCTCATCAGTCAATTTCCCCGGTGTCCAAAGTTCTCCTACGTTATCTCCATCATAGCGTGGGATCATATGTAAATGATAATGGAATACCGTCTGTCCTGCAGCTATTCCGTTGTTCTGCACCAGATTCAGACCGTCTGCATGTAATGCTTTTACCAGTTTTTCTCCCCACACTTTTGCGAGATTCACACATTTTGCCAGCAGTTCTTCCGGCATTTCAAATACATTGGCATAATGTTCCTTCGGAAGGATCAGTGCATG
>CAZWLV010000258.1:0-2304 GCA_964634715.1 uncultured Lachnoclostridium sp.
CAAAGTGGTAGCAGTGATAAAGCCGTCGCCTGTCTCAGTGATGTCGGAAGTATGTTTTTCAACAAACTCCGTATTCTTGTCACCTGTAGACATTGCAAAAATACCTTCGAGCACGGCGAGGATTGTGTCCTGGTCGATTGCTTCCCAGTATTCAGCTACCTGCGCTGCGATATTACCCATGAAGTCAACGCCGCCGGAAATATCGTTAGAGAAGTCTTTTTCGGTCCAGGCTTTCGCACGGCCAACGACAACAACGCCACGCTCAAAGGTCTTTGTGCTTGACGCCTCAATGTCGGTTTTACCGTCATAGTTTACGGCTGTACCGTCAAGCAGACCTTTCATAATGAGCTTTGCATACTCGGTGCCGTTCTGGCTTGCGAATACTGTTCTGATGTCAGAGTTGCCCGTGAGAGCACGGGACTTTCTGATTTCGTTAGTTTTGGTGTTCGGTACACGGTCAACCATGTACTTGAACGCCTGAGGGTTAAAATGCTTTGAATCAAATGTTCCCATTTTTCAAAATCTCCTTTTCTTAGTTTGTGGTTTTGCCAGACTTGCTGGCTGTTTTCTTTGTATCTTTTGCCTTCTGGCAGTTGATGTGGTTCGCCATATACATAATCGCTCCCTCCTGAGAATGGGGTACCTCAGCAAAAGGCGCGCCGGTTACAGCGGAAGCGAGGTATCTGAAGGCGTCCTCCAAAGATACGTTTTGCGGTACAACAATGTTACCTTCCATGTGGGTCCTCCTTTCTGTTAGCCAAGCTGAGCCGTAGGATTCTTAGCAAGATACGCGCACAATTCGTCATAGGTCATGTCTTTAGGCGCTTTTGCACCGCCTGCGCCGGTGCCAGCCGCGCCAGAACCTTCATTCGGATTCAAGCCCTGAAATGTCTGTTTGCCGGTATCAGAGGTATCAAACAAAAAGCTGCTGTCCTCGGCCTTAACAAGAGCCTCGATTTTTTCAGCAAGCCCTTTGACCGTGCCGTCCTCAGCGAGCTCTGCTTTTGAGAGGTCACCGAGTAAAGCCTTGACCGCTGTTGTGTTCTTAGCCTTCGCAGCAACAAGGGCAAGCTCTACGGCGTTATCAATTTTTAATGTCTTAATTGCTGCCGCATTTGCTTTTTCCTGTGCGCTGTTCTCCGCCTGTAATTCTGCGATAGTTGCTTTGAGCGCCTCAGCGTCTCCGGTAGAAGCTTTCAAGGTCTCAAGCTGTTTGTCACGTTCCTTAAGAGTTGCCTCAGCCGTTTTCTTTGCTTCATTGGTCGTATTAAAATCCGCCTTAGAAACAAAGTTCTTGCCGATTTCAGCGGACACCTTAGAATCAATATCCTCAGTATACGCGTCGCCTAAAATTGTTTTCAGCCAGTCTAACATAATGAATTCCTTTCTTTCCGCTGTCCTTTTTATCCGGCCAGTCCCGGTCCCGCGGTGAGCTGTTTATTTTCTCCGCTCCAGAGATAATTTTGTATATGAAAAAAGCACCCTTACCTCAGTAAGAATGCTTTTAACATCATAAAGTGTTTTTCTGGACTCACCAGGAGCCCATATTTGAGTTTTAATTGATTTAGTGGGTATTTCTCAGCCTAAGACCTTAAATTGCGAATATGGTCAAATTTGGGCTTCATTTAGTACCACATAATTGTGTACTCCGAAGGAAGCTCGCTTTGATTAGCAAGAGCGATAATTTTCCACTGAGCATGCGCCACATGATTTTCGCAATGCGGGTAGTCTTTCGGCGCAGAGAACTTAACAACCTCCTTTGTCGCAACATCAACAACAAAATGCCGTGGGTCAGTGCTATCCTCGATATAGAGGACGCACTCCACAAGGTTGTTATTCCTTTTTAAATTTTCAAATTTTACCATAATATTCACGCGCCTCCGTTGGGTAGTCGTAAACCTTTGAAGTCATTCTATGTGCCTCGTCTTGTGACAAGCCTTGCGCCATGAGACCTCTTTCCATAATTTCATGGTTGATAAGAGTAAGGTCGTGCGGTTCAGGCGTTCCGTCAATCAAACGTCGCCAAGATTCAGCCATCATATAATCAGGGTCAAATCTACGGCGGCCGTCAAACAGGTCATGCTCGTCAATAAAAATATAATTTTTTATATCCTGAATTTCTGCAACAGAACGGCCAGTTGTATTGGCAATTCGGTTTACGTCGGTTGTCATTTTACGTACAGCCTCATAATAGCGCATGGCATGTTCATTAGCTTTTTCTCCATATGGATTTCTGGCACCGGAGACTGCACCTGAACTTATTATAGCGCTTTCGCTAGAATTTGTAAGCCCTGAATTTTTCAA
>CAZWLV010000259.1:0-2283 GCA_964634715.1 uncultured Lachnoclostridium sp.
GAAAAGTGGTTGATGAAAATAACAAAGTGTGTTAATATTTACAGAATTAATACGTTAGTGGGATAAAGTGAGGAATTGTTATGGCACAGTTATGGGGCGGTCGTTTTACGAAAGAAACAGATCAGCTGGTATATAACTTTAATGCTTCGATTTCCTTTGATAAAAAATTTTATCGTCAGGATATGGAAGGAAGTATGGCTCACGTCAAGATGCTTGCAAAGCAGGGAATTTTGACGGAAAATGAAAAAGAACAGATCTTAGAAGGACTGGAAGGGATTTTAAGAGATGTAGAAAACGGTACGTTGGAGATCAGCCACAGATATGAAGATATTCACAGTTTTGTGGAAGCGACATTGATCGACCGGATCGGTGAAGCAGGGAAAAAACTGCATACCGGCCGGAGCAGAAACGATCAGGTAGCACTGGACATGAAACTCTACACAAGAGATGAGATCCTGGAGATTGACAGTCTGGTAAAAGAACTGCTGCAGACGATCTTAAAGATCATGGAAGAGCATGTGGATACGATCATGCCGGGATTTACGCATTTGCAGAAAGCACAGCCGATCACGCTTGCTCATCATATGGGTGCCTATTTTGAGATGTTCAAAAGAGACAGAGGTCGTCTTTGTGATATTTATGAGAGAATGAATTATTGTCCGTTAGGCAGCGGTGCGTTGGCAGGTACAACCTATCCTTTGGATCGCGAATATGTAGCAGAGCTTTTGAATTTTAAAGGTGCTACGGAAAACAGCATGGATTCTGTTTCTGACAGGGATTATGTCATTGAGCTTTTGAGTGCATTGTCAACCATTATGATGCATTTAAGCCGTTTTTCAGAAGAAATCATCATCTGGAATACGAATGAATATCAGTTTGTAGAAATTGATGACGGATATTCTACGGGAAGCAGTATCATGCCTCAGAAAAAAAATCCGGATATCGCAGAACTGGTAAGAGGAAAGACAGGTCGTGTTTATGGAGCATTGATGTCGATGCTGACGACGATGAAAGGGATTCCGCTGGCATATAATAAAGATATGCAGGAAGATAAAGAACTGACTTTTGATGCGTATGATACAGTCAAAGGGTGTCTTGCATTGTTTAACGGTATGCTTTCTACGATGAAATTTAATACGGAAAAGATGAAAGACAGTGCAAAAAATGGTTATACCAATGCAACAGATGCGGCAGATTATCTGGTAAATCATGGAGTTGCTTTCAGAGACGCCCATGGGATCGTGGGACAGCTGGTTCTTTATGGAATCGAACATCACAAAGCATTGGATGAATTTACACTGGATGAATTTAAAGCCATCAGTCCGGTCTTTGAAGAAGACATTTATGATGCGATCAGCATGGAAACCTGTGTAAATAAGCGTCTGACCAAAGGGGCTCCGGGACATGATGTGATGATGCAGACGATAGAAAATTATAAAAAATATCTTTTATAGAAATTCGCTGACAGCCTGAAAAGTCAGAAAAAAGATGATAAGCGGAAATTCCGCATTATATAACAGGGGGAATTCCCCATGAGGAGGATAAAGAAATGAGTGAAAAATTACGTGTAGGTATTCTTGGCGGAACCGGAATGGTAGGACAGAGATTTATTTCTCTTTTGGAAGATCATCCATGGTTTGAAGTTGTGACGATTGCAGCAAGTCCAAGAAGTGCAGGAAAAACTTATGAAGAAGCAGTTGGCGGAAGATGGAAAATGGATACACCGATGCCGGAAGCAGTGAAAAATATCGTTGTTATGAATGTCAATGAAGTAGAAAAAGTTGCTTCTACTGTTGATTTTGTATTCAGTGCAGTAGATATGTCGAAAGATGAGATCAAAGCTATCGAAGAAGAATATGCAAAAACAGAAACACCGGTCGTTTCTAATAATAGTGCACACAGATGGACACCGGATGTACCGATGGTCGTACCGGAAGTCAATCCGGAACATTTTGACGTGATCGAATTCCAGAAAAAACGTCTTGGAACGAAAAAAGGATTTATTGCAGTAAAACCAAACTGCTCTATCCAGAGTTATGCACCTGCATTGACTGCATGGAAAGAATTTGAACCATATGAAGTGGTTGCAACGACTTATCAGGCAATTTCCGGTGCTGGTAAAACCTTCAAAGAATGGCCGGAAATGGTTGGAAATATTATCCCATATATCGGTGGAGAAGAAGAAAAATCCGAACAGGAACCGCTTCGTATCTGGGGACATATTGAAAATGGCGTGATCGTAAAAGCAGAAGAACCAAAGATCACCTGTCAGTGTATCCGTGT
>CAZWLV010000260.1:0-2278 GCA_964634715.1 uncultured Lachnoclostridium sp.
GCTTGCTTACTGTGCCGCAGGATTTTTAGGCCGCCAGATGGAAGAGTAAGGGACAATTACTGTACAGACAGCAGCGAATCACTTGATGATTTTCTGCGTAAAAGCATGATTCAAGTGTGGGCAGGCTTCTTTTGCGAATCAAAACTTAAAATAAGCCTGCGAATAGTTACGATTTACGAAGTATGAGTGAACAGCAACAAGTGACAAGACACATGTAAAACAATATGAAAAAAGAACTATGATTTATAGAAAAAGTGTGTTATACTCGACAGAAATGATTTACTAAAGGAGAAGAAGCATGAGCGGCATGAATCTGACCCTGTTAACTGATCTCTATCAATTGACCATGATGCAGGGATATTTTAAAAACAAAAATAATGATACGGTTGTATTTGATGCATTTTACAGAACAAATCCAAGCGGAAACGGTTTTGCCATTGCGGCGGGACTGGAGCAGGTGATCGATTATCTGAAGAATCTTCGTTTCAGTCATGAAGATGTGGAATATTTGAGAGGACTTCAGATTTTTGATGAAGATTTTCTGGAATATTTAACTGATTTTAAATTTACGGGAAGTGTGTATGCTATTCCGGAAGGAACGGTTGTATTTCCTAGAGAACCGCTGATCAAGGTCATCGCACCGATCATGGAAGCACAGTTGATCGAAACAGCGATCTTAAATATCGTAAATCACCAGAGCTTGATCGCTACAAAGGCTGCCAGAGTCGTATATGCGGCAGAAGGTGACGGAGTCATGGAATTTGGTCTTCGCCGTGCACAGGGACCTGATGCGGGCGTTTACGGGGCGAGAGCGGCAATGATCGGCGGCTGCGTCGGAACTTCTAATGTACTGACAGGCCAGCTGTTTGATGTTCCGGTATTAGGAACACATGCCCACAGCTGGATCATGAGTTTTCCGGATGAATATACGGCATTTAAGAAATACGCAGAGCTTTATCCAAATGCATGTACGTTGTTAGTAGATACGTATGATACGTTAAAATCAGGCGTGCCGAATGCGATCCGTGTATTTAAGGAAATGCGTGAAGCAGGAATTCCATTAACCAAATATGGAATCCGTCTGGACAGCGGTGATCTTGCATATCTGTCCAAGAAAGCAAGAAAGATGCTGGATGCAGCAGGATTTGAAGATGCAGTCATCTCTGCTTCCAGTGATCTGGATGAAAACCTGATCGCCAGCCTGAAAGCACAGGGAGCAGCGATCCGCTCATGGGGCGTTGGAACGAATCTGATCACATCGAAAGATCAGCCGGCGTTTGGCGGTGTTTATAAGCTCTCAGCGATCAAAAATGCAGATGGAACATTTACTCCGAAGATCAAGCTTTCAGAAAACAGTGAAAAAGTGACCAATCCGGGAAATAAAACGGTATATCGTATTTATGATAAAGAAACAGGAATGCTGAATGCAGATCTGATCTGTCTGGCAGATGAAGTTTTTGATACTTCGAAAGATCTTCGCATCTTCGATCCGATCGAAACATGGAAAAAGACCAGATATAAAGCAGGCACTTATGAAATGAGAGAACTTCTGGTGGAAGTGTTTAAAGACGGCGAATGCGTTTATGAATCTCCAAGCGTTATGGAAATGAGAGCATACTGCAAAAAAGAACAGGAAACTCTGTGGGAAGAATCCAGACGACTGGTTAATCCGCATAAAGTATATGTAGATTTATCAGATCAGCTTTATAAAATGAAAACAGAACTTTTAGAAGAAATGAGTACTGCAGAAGAAGCATAGGTAAAGCATTTCTAAAAGGAAGGAAAAGAACATCAGAGCAGATCGGGAACGATCCGATCTGCTCTGATGCTTTTAAAAGAGGCTGAAGGAGTATCTGAAAAAAAGCCGTAAAAATGGCGAAAAAACGGCTGAAAAAAATTTTTTAAAAAAATTAAAAAAAGTACTTGCATTTTTTGTCGACCTGATATATACTATCCATTGTTGAGAGAACAAAGCAACGAAAAACAAAAAAATATAGCGCTATCGCCAAACGGTAAGGCAACGGACTCTGACTCCGTCATTTCAAGGTTCGAATCCTTGTAGCGCTGCTAAAGGAACTCAGTAACAGATGGTTACTGAGTTTTTTGTCATATAAAAATGCATGATATTGCTGGTTCGGTAAATTACTTTATAGAGATCAAAATCATTTGCAAGGCATAAAAAAAACGGGATCAAACGATCCCGTTTCTTTTATGCTGTAATGTCAGCATTATTTTTTGATGATTTCAGAGGTACTTTCCAGAGCGAAAACATCTGCTG
>CAZWLV010000261.1:0-2271 GCA_964634715.1 uncultured Lachnoclostridium sp.
CAATTTATCCTTTAAGATCATAGTTTATATGTGGATGAGAAAAGAAAATGATCGTTCTAATGAATGGGATATTTAACATTCCAGCATCCAGCAAAAATGAAAGCCTGTTAGAGTAAATAATGTGCTTCCTGATTCTTACAATATAAGTTTGACAGAAGTTCTTGTACTTTTTAACAATATTGAATAAAATGTTGAAGAACTTTAAGAAAATTGTTAAAAATAAGAATAATAAACAGAGAGAGGATAAAAATCAGATGAGTCAGATAAAATTGATCGCATTGGATATGGATGGAACATTATTCAATAATCAGGGAGAAATTTCAGAAAAAGACAGAGAAACCTTAAAAAAAGCTACAGAAGCCGGGGTAGCAGTTGCTGTTGCCACAGGAAGAGCGTATACAGAGCTTCCGATCGAAATGCTGTATGATATCGGTGTACGCTATGCAGTGACCGGAAATGGTTCAGGTGTGTATCGTCTGCCGGATAAAGAGTGTGTATTTTCCGATTGTCTGGATAATGAAGTTGTTTATGAAATTTTAGAAGAATTAAATAAATTAGATGTTTATTATGATATTTATGTGGAGGGACTCGTATATTGTCCGAAATCTGTCTGCCACAATATCCGGAAAATGGATATGACGGAAGCTTTATATGAACATATCGAACGCACAAGGATCATTGTGGATGATGCAGCCGGATTTTTAAAGGAATGTGGAAAAAAAGCAGAAAAAGTAACGATTAATTTTGCATTGCAGGAAGATGGAAGCTATCTTGACAGAGAAGCAGCTGCAAAGATTTTAGATCGTTATCCACAGGTACAGTATTTGTGCGGTGGTTATCATAACTGGGAATTTACCAGAGCCGGTGTTACAAAAGGAAGCGGTCTGCATTTTCTGGCACAAAAGATCGGTGTTGATATGAAAGAAACGATGGCATGCGGAGATTCGGAAAATGATCTGTATATGTTAAAAGAAGCTCATGTAGCTGTTGCCATGGGGAATGCAACAAAGCAGATCAAAGAGATCGCGGATTTTGTAACTCTTACAAATGAAGAAAGCGGTGTTTCTTATGCCGTGGAAAAATTAGTATTGGCGGAAAACTAGGTGTGGAAAAGTGATCCCCAATTATCCACATTTTCCACAATGGGAATGTGGATAAAATATGTGGATGAAAAATGTGAAATCGTCAGTTTGCACAATTAAAAAAAAGGCATTGAAAAAAATGACCAAATTGCAAAAAAGGGAAAGAAAGTTATCCACATCGAAAAATGTAGAAAAACTGACAAAAATAAAGTTATCAACCGAGTTATCCACTTTATCCACAAAAAAGAATTGAAAAAAATGTGGTTTACATATTTTTGGAAGAAACAAGTGTTTTGTCTATTTTTTATAAAGATTTAAAATGTGGATAGTTTTTCCAAAAAAAAGATTGACTTTTGTGGTGTCAAAATTTGTGGAAAATATTTGAAAAATTGTCAGAAAATTTATAAACAGGTCGATGCTTTTCAATTTTGCATATTTGGTGTAAGATGAATATAGTGAAAAGCAGAAGGAGAAAAAAATGCGTTTAAGAAATATTAAAGGCTCCAGAGAAGTGATCGGAGCAAGTGATTATGTTGTTCATGAAGAAGAAACAAAAGCCGGAACATGGCATGAAATTTTCGGAAATGATCATCCGGTTTATATTGAAGTAGGGATGGGAAAAGGACAGTTTATTATGGAACTGGCGAAACGTCATCCGGAAAATAATTATGTAGGGATTGAAAAATACAGCAGTGTACTGCTCCGTGCATTAGAAAAAATGGATCAGGAAGAAGAACCGCTTCCAAACCTTGTATTCATTCGTATGGATGCAGAAAATATTGAAAAAGTATTTGCCGAAGGTGAAGTTGATGGGATTTATCTGAATTTCTCTGATCCATGGCCAAAAGACCGTCATGCGAAAAGACGTCTGACCAGTACGGCATTTTTTGCACGTTACGATAAGATCTTGAAAAAAGATGGAAAAGTAGAATTTAAAACAGATAACCGCCCGTTGTTTGAATTTTCATTGGAATCTGTGAAAGAAGCCGGCTGGAATCTGGTGGCACATACCTTTGATCTTCATCATAATGAAGAAATGAATGAAGGAAATATTATGACAGAATACGAAGAAAAATTTTCTTCTATGGGAAATCCGATCTGTAAGCTGATCGCAGATCGTTAGTCTGCAAAGACGCTTGCTTAGAAAAGAGAGTTGGCTGATCCGTTGTTTAAAATCTAAGATGTTTGC
>CAZWLV010000262.1:0-2262 GCA_964634715.1 uncultured Lachnoclostridium sp.
TGACTCCAAGAGCATGGAACGACGGTCTGATGTACAGCGGTTATACAGGTTATACGTTAGATCCTGATATCGAAATCTGCTACTGGTCAGGACCTGCAAAATGTGCAACAATTCAGGATTTCGTAGACAACGGCAACAAAGTCATCAATATGGCTGATGTTTACATGTACTAC
Organism: uncultured Lachnoclostridium sp.; assembly: GCA_964634715.1. Taxonomy (GTDB): domain Bacteria; phylum Bacillota; class Clostridia; order Lachnospirales; family Lachnospiraceae; genus HGM12587. Next base: position 174 of record CAZWLV010000262.1, read on the forward strand.
GTATTATCTTCCTGGTGGGAATCCAATGCAAACCCTGTAGGATCTAAGATTTTTAACGAATGGACTCCTGGACGTCTGGCAAGCAGTTCTGTGATCGGTGACCAGTCCATCAGCTATCCATACGCAGACTGGCTGGCAGGTGCATCTTTCGCAATCTGGTGTGACTTACCAAGCTACAAGACAGAACAGCAGATTGCAAATGCGATCTTCATGCGTACACGTTCCATGGCTGAAAGATCATGGAATCCAAATACCACTCTGACTTATGACAAACTGGAAAGCACCTGTAACAAACTCGGACATGCACCAGGATATGATGGAAATGAACTTCCGGCACCGGGTGAGATCTTCTCTGAAGGTACTCTTGGTACTCTGGTTCTTCGTTATGTAGATACCGATGGCAATCCTTTAAAAAATGACCGTACAATCTATGGTCTGATCAATGATACCTACACGATCACACCGGATAAAATTTACGGCTATCGCTTTGTATCCATGGACAAAGATGCAGAAGGCATTTACACAGACAAGGAGATCACCGTTACTTTAACTTACGAATTATACACTGATAAAGCAGAATTACAGAACGCTGTTGCTAAAGCAGCACCTGCTGATTCCTTTATCCCTGCAACCAGTGCAGATTACAAAGAAGCTTTAAAAACAGCAAAAAAACTTTTGGCAGACTCCAAAGCAGCTCAGACAGAAGTAGATGCAGCTTTAGAAGCATTCTTAGCAGCAGAAGCAAAACTGATCCCGCTTGACCGTGTGGAACTCTATCTGGAAGTAACTTATCCGATCGCTTCTGCAGGTTATACTGTTTCTTCTTATGAAGATTACACGAATGCTTTAAATGCAGCACAGAGCATCCTGACTGCTGTTTCACTGACACAGGAAGAATACGATACAGCTTTAAACAATGTTCTGACAAAGAAAGCTGCTCTTACACAGGTTCCTGCAAGTGATCTGATCACGATCACTTCTACAGATATTACATATTCTACATGGAACAGTAACTATCCGTTAAGCAACATGATGGATAATGATCTTTCCACATTTACATGGCTGTCACATGCTCAGGATCCTGGAGATGTTGTATTATTTACCTTTGCAAAACCGGTCGTTTTAAACAGCTTCCGTTATCAGGCACCTGAAAATGCAGGAGATGACATTTTTGCAGATGCTGTTGTAGAAATCAGTGCTGACAATCAGAACTGGACAGAAATCGGAACTTTAAAAGGAGACACCGACAAAACTTTTGATGCACAGGGTGCTTCCGTACAGTACTTAAGAATCCGTGTAGTCTCAGCAGTTGAATATTGGGTAAAAATCGCAGAAGTTACCTTTGATTTCGAAACCAATGACGTTGTTGACAAATCTGCTCTCACAGAAGCCATCGCAAACGCAGAAGCTCTGAACAAAGCAGATTACTCTGACGCAAGCTGGTGCGTACTGGAAGCTGCATTAAAGAATGCCAAAGACGTATTTGGCGATGAAAATGCTCTTTCCGGAGAAGTCAGTGCAGCTGCAAACGCAGTAAACGGATCCATCGAAGCTCTGGAAGCTCCAGCTGAAGAAGTAAGCCGTACCGTATATAGAATTTCCGGCAGCGGAAGATACGAAACAGCTTATAAAGTAGCCGATACGTATAAAACAGTACTTGGAACAGACAAATTTGAAACTGTGATCGTAGCAACCGGTACAAACTTTGCTGATGCTCTTTCCGGAAGCTATCTGGCATCTGTAAAACATGCACCGATCCTTCTGACCAATGGAAAATCTGAAAATACAGCTCAGTTATATAACTATATCAAAGCAAATGTTGTCGAAGGCGGAAAAGTTTATCTCCTTGGCGGTGCCGGTGCTGTTCCTGAAACTGTAAAGACAACCATCGAAGCATCCGGTTATTCCGTTGAAAGACTCTCTGGTTCTTCCAGATATGAAACAAGCTTAAAGATCCTTGCAGAAGCAGGTATCACAGGAAATGAGATCATCGTAGCAACCGGTAAAAACTTTGCAGACAGCTTATCAGCATCCGCAACAGGAAGACCGATCATGCTCGTAAAACCGGATGCAAGCTTAAGTGCAGCTC
>CAZWLV010000263.1:0-2251 GCA_964634715.1 uncultured Lachnoclostridium sp.
TATGTTATCTGTATGTTACTGTACACACATACCGTATGCACAGTAACATTCGCAGACTCATTTAGAGTTTTGCTTCGCAAAAGGAGCCTGCTCACGCCTGAATCATTCTTTTACGCAGCAAATCAGCAAGTGATTCGCTACTGTCTGTACAGTAACATCTGTATTATTTTTTTGTTAGAAAAAATGTCGAAAAAGGGGATTGCATTTCTGCGAAAAGTGCTGTATTATAAAGAGTTGAAAAAATGAATATTAGGAGGTACCAATGAGACATTTAATGACTCCTTTGGACTTTTCAAAGGAAGAACTGGAAAAGCTGTTAGACCTTGGAAATGACATTGAAAAGCACCCTGAAAAATATGCACACGCATGTGAAGGGAAAAAACTTGCGACTCTTTTTTATGAGCCGAGCACAAGAACAAGACTTAGTTTTGAAGCGGCAATGATGAATCTTGGCGGTAACGTACTTGGATTTTCTTCAGCAGCCAGCAGCTCAGCATCAAAGGGCGAAAGCGTATCAGATACCATTCGTATGATTTCCTGTTATGCAGACATTTGTGCAATGCGTCACCCGAAAGAAGGTGCACCGATGGTAGCAAGCCGGGTATCCAGAATCCCTGTGATCAATGCAGGCGACGGCGGACATCAGCACCCGACACAGACACTGACAGACCTTTTAACGATCCGTTCTTTAAAAGGAAGACTGGACAATCTGAAGATTGGTCTTTGCGGCGATCTGAAATTTGGACGTACCGTTCATTCTCTGATCAAAGCATTATCACGTTATGAAGGCATTTCCTTTGTACTGATCTCTCCAGAAGAATTAAAACTTCCGGAATATATCAGAGAAGACGTATTAGATGCTCAGGGTATCCCATATGAAGAAGTAGAATATATCGAAGATGCAATGCAGGAACTGGACGTGCTTTATATGACACGTATCCAGAGAGAGCGTTTCTTCAATGAAGCAGATTATATCCGTTTAAAAGATTTCTATATCTTAGATAAGAAAAAAATGGCACTTGCAAAAGAAGACATGCTGGTTCTTCATCCGCTTCCGCGTGTAAATGAAATTTCCGTAGAAGTGGACAATGATCCGAGAGCAGCATATTTCAAACAGGTACAGTATGGAGTTTATGTGCGTATGGCACTGATCCTCACATTACTGGGAATCGAGGTGTAGAATGTTAAACGTAGGAACAATTCAGGAAGGTTTCGTGCTGGATCATATCAAAGCCGGAAGAAGCATGGACATTTACAAATATCTTCATCTGGACAAGCTGGATTGCTGTGTGGCGATCATTAAAAATGCCAAGAGCAATAAGATGGGGAAAAAAGACATCATGAAGATTGAATGTCCGATCGATTTTATCGACATGAATGTCCTTGGATTTATCGATCATAAGATCACGATCAACATCATCAAAGATTCTGAAATCGTAGAAAAGAAAACATTGGAACTTCCAAAAGAAGTGGTGAATGTAGTAAAATGCAAAAATCCTCGATGCATCACTTCCATCGAACAGGAATTAGAGCAGGTATTCGTACTGACAGATCCTAGAAAAGAAGTTTACAGATGTAAATGGTGCGAAGAAAAATATCGCGGAAGATTAAGAGAATCGGTTTAATTACATATAAAAAACGGGAAAGCAGGCAGAGGTAAAAAATCTGTCTGCTTTCCTGCTTATCGGAGTTTTTTAAAGAGAAATTCATAAAAAAGTCCCAGTCCGAACCATAAAGGAGCATAATCCAGACGGATCACACCGTTAATGTTGTAAGGGGTTCCGGAATAATCCCACGGACACAGTTCAAAGTGTTTTAAGATCGTACCGAAAAGAAATTCCCCAAAGAAAATGTGGATCATATAGATCACACCGCGAAAAAATGTATTGCAGCCCGAATAAATCTTTGAAAGAGGTGCGATGATGGAAGCACAGCCGTAAATGGGAAACATCCAAAGGGAAGAGTATCCGATCAGTTTTAAGTGTCCGCTGGCAAGGGAATGCAGGCTGGTCCAAAGGATTTCGGCGCACCAGCCGATCACGCCGCAGAGGATAAATTTATTTTTCATAAAAACAAGTATTTCCCATCTGCAAAATAATATGTTTGAAAAAACAGGGAAATCGAGTTATACTGTTGCCATTCACAGTGATGAAGTAACGGAAAGCAACATAACGGCGATGAAATGAGGAAGAGAAGATGACAGATTTACTGGTCTTAAGAGATGAAATTGATAAAATTGACAGACAGATGG
>CAZWLV010000264.1:0-2233 GCA_964634715.1 uncultured Lachnoclostridium sp.
TGTTATGGTAGGAGGAAATATTATGGCAAGAATTGAAATTGTATCAGGTTTCCTTGGTGCCGGTAAGACGACTCTGATCAAAAAGCTTTTAAAAGAAGCTTTTGCAGGAGAAAAACTGGTACTGATCGAAAATGAATTTGGTGAAATCGGTGTTGATGGAGGTTTCTTAAAAGAAGCAGGTGTGGAGATCACAGAAATGAACTCCGGCTGTATCTGCTGCTCTCTGGTGGGAGATTTCGGTACAGCATTAAAAGAAGTTTTAGATAAATATACTCCGGATCGTGTGATCATCGAACCGTCTGGTGTTGGTAAATTATCTGACGTTGTAAAAGCCGTAGAAGCAGTTGGTGAAAAAGTAAACAGTTCTGTAACGGTTGTAGACGGTCAGAAATGCAATATGTATATGAAAAATTTCGGTGAATTTTTCAACAATCAGGTAGAAAATGCAGGAACCATCGTTCTGAGCCGTACACAGAAAATGTCAGAAGAAAAATTGGCAAAATGCGTGGCACAGTTAAAAGAAAAGAACGATCATGCAACGATCATTACAACTCCATGGGAAGAGATCGATGGAAAAACGATCGTCAATGCAATGGAACATGTAGCGTTAGATATGCATGAAGAACATCATCACGATCACGAACATCACCATGACCATGATGAAAACTGTACCTGTGGCTGTCATGACCATGACCACGAACATCATCATCACGATCATGATGAAGAATGCGGCTGTCATGATCACGACCATCATGACCACCACCATCACGACCATGATGAAAACTGCACTTGTGGCTGTCATGACCATGATCATCACCATCATCATGCAGATGAAGTCTTCTCAAGCTGGGGTGTAGAAACACCAAGAAAATACAGTGAAGAAGAAATCCAGCAGATCCTGAAAGAACTTTCAGAAAAAGATGACTGCGGCATTATCTTACGTGCGAAAGGTATCGTACCTTGTACAGACGGCACATGGCTGCATTTTGATATGGTTCCGGAAGAATACGAACTTCGTCATGGAGAAGCAGATTACACAGGAAGACTTTGCGTGATCGGTTCGATGCTGAATGAAGAAGAACTGAAGAAATTATTTCTTCTGTAATTAGGAGGAGTTTATGCAGTTAGGAATGAGAATCCCTGTCTTTGTTGTAAACGGATTTTTGGAAAGCGGTAAAACTGTATTTGCACTGGATACGATCGCAGATGAATATTTTTCTGATGGCGAAGATACCCTTGTCATTGCCTGCGAAGAAGGCATGGAAGAGTATGATGAAAAACTTTTAGCGAATCATGGTGCAACTGTGGTGTATTGTGACAGCAAAGAAGAATTTACAGAAGAATTTTTAAAAAATGCCCAGAAAAAATATAAACCAAGCCAGATCCTTTTAGAATACAACGGAATGTGGGGAATGGAGCTTCTGGATACAGTGAAAAAACCTCGTGGCTGGTTCCGTGCACAGCAGGTGACACTGGTAGATGCAACGACATTTGATGTCTATATGCAGAATATGAAATCCCAGTTTATGGATATGTGCCGTGAATCAGATCTGGTGATCTTTAACCGTTGTACAGAAAAGACAGATGCACCAAGTTATAAGAGAAATATCCGTGCAGTAAATCCAAGAGCACAGGTAGCATTTGAAGAAGAAAACGGAGAACCATTCGAGTTTGAAGATGTAATGCCGTTTGATGTAGATGCAGATGTGATCGAGATTGAAGAAGAAGATTATGGTATCTGGTACATTGATGCTATGGATCATCCGGAAAAATACGATGGAAAAACAGTCAAATTTAAAGGAATGATCTATAAACCGAAAGGAATGCCGAAAAACCAGTTTGTACCGGGACGTATGGCGATGACCTGCTGTGCAGATGATACAGCATTTATCGGATATATCTGCGAAGACGTAGATGCCACAAAGTACCAGACAAAGGACTGGATCATGCTGACAGCAAGCATTACAGTGGAAGAAAGAGAAGAATACGAAGGAGCCGGTGTGGTACTTCATGCGAAAGAAATCGCACGTACAGGAGCAGCTGCGGAAGAATTTGTATACTTCTAAGTGCAGGTTTGGCAGAGAAATAGTGTGAACAAACAAATTTTTTGTTACTGTACAGACAGCAGCGAATCACTTACTGACTTGCTGCGTAAAGTCATGATTTGGGTTTTATTGGAAGGAATGGAATAAAAAAATGCTTGCAAAATTTTAAATCATCATGTTATAATCCA
>CAZWLV010000265.1:0-2232 GCA_964634715.1 uncultured Lachnoclostridium sp.
GGACTGGAAAGTGCTGATCAGATCCATTAATACAGTCTGGAATACAGCAATTTTTCAGATACGTTCTTAGGAACGATCAGGCAGCAAATTAAATAACTCATAACAGAACACCCTCTTTTTTCAGAACAACTTCATAGTGTCCTTGGAAAAAGAGGGTATTTTTACAGGGGGAAATCAATGAGAAGGAGAATTTCAACATTATTACTCAGTGCAGTCATGGTGATCAATACCTTAGTCTCGGGTGGTACTTATCAGGTAACGGCAGCGGAAACGGAAAAAGTTTATGAATATGAAGAAGTTGCCGTAGAACATCCGGTAGCAAATTCGTGGCATGTAACATCCGGTACCTCTGGTGATGGAGGACCTGAATGGGCATTTGATAACAACTCAAATACCCATTGGCACAATAATTATACGGCAGATGTAAAAGATGATGACGGTAATGTGATCAATCATTATGCAGATAATGTCGCTTCTTTTTGGGGAGAAGTAAGCGACGTACCTGCATTTTCTGAGATCGAAGACAGCAGAGTCTGGATCGGCGGCGAGTTTGGAAGAACGGTAAATCTTGGAAAACTTACTTATGAAGGCAGAAAAGATGCTTCCAAAAACTGGCTTGGACAGTATGCTCTTTATGTTGCCAATGTCGAAAACGGAGAAACACCGGAAGCAGAAGATTTCAAACTGGTATATACAAATACGAATTCCGGTCACAGCATGGTTACCATGGAATTAGAAACTCCGGTAGAAGCAACCCATTTCAGACTTGCAGCATTTACTGCTACCGGAACAAAAAATGTATCGGCTTCGGAAATCGATGTATATGAAGCAGTGGAAGCAGATGTAACTCCACGGTTTGGCGGCAGCATCGTAGATATCGATACACAGTATACACAGGATCGTCTTAGCGAAGTTTCAAAACTGGAAAAAACAGAAGAAACTTTGACAGCATGGAAAAATGATAAGGCACTTTCTGAAATCGTTTTATATTCAAGATATTCAGAATATACGAATGTATCTGTGACAGCAGGAGATCTGAAAGATACAAACGGAAATCAGATTTCGAAAGATCAGATCACAACAACTTTTATCAGATCAACCAAGGCTTACAACGGTGAATTTTTAGGATATGGAAGTACCACCCGTCAGGTACCGGCTGCAACAGCTTCTAACCGTTCGGAAAGTTCTGATATTTTATATCAGACAACGCCGGTAACGATGGGATCCAATCAGGTTCAGCCGGTATGGGTGGAATTTGATATTCCAAAAACGGCAGAAGCAGGAACGTATACAGGAACGATCACTGTGACAGCAGACGAACTTAAAAAACCACTGGAATTTGTTTACACGATCAATGTTCAGGATGCCGTTCTTCCGGATGCAGAAGAATTTGTGGACTCTTTTGATATCATGCAGTGGCAGTATCCATATACAAGTGCGGAATATTATGATGTAACACCATTTTCAGAAGAACATCTGGAAATCTTACGTTCCAGCATGGAACTTTACAAAGAAGCAGGCGGAAATGCCATTACGGCAACCTTTACAGAAGATGCATGGTCAGGACAGACTTACAGTAAAAATGAGATCCATTATCCTTCCATGGTAAAATGGACAAGAGAAAATGGTGAGATGACTTATGATTACACGGATCTGGATGCATGGCTTGAACTGTGCGAAGAAATGGGTCTGGGAGAAAAGATCGTCTTTTACGGCATCGCACCATGGCACGCATCTTTTACTTACTGGGAAAATGACAAGCTTGTATATGAAAAATATACGGTAGGAAATGCAAGATATAAAGAAGTATGGGCAGATTTTCTGACAGATTTGGCAGATCATCTGAAAGAAAATGACTGGTTTGACAATGCTTACATCGGAATTGATGAAAGAGGTGTTGCTTCCGCAGCTTTTGATGCGGCAGAAGAAGCAGGATTTAAGACAGCGGCAGATATTGATAACATTACCAAACATTGGGAGATCGCACAGCGTGTAACAGACCTGAATGTAGGTGATACGGCTGCACAGAATTATTCAGCAAAATTTGCAGAGCTTTTAAAGATCCGTAAAGCAAAAGGATATAAAACTACATTATATTCCTGTACAGAACATCAGCCGGGACAGTTTTCTTTAAGTGCACCGGTAGAAAGTTACTGGGCAGTTCTTCATGCAGGAAAAATGGGTGCAGACGGGTTTAACCGCTGGGCATTTGATGCATGGGTAGAAGATCCG
>CAZWLV010000266.1:0-2227 GCA_964634715.1 uncultured Lachnoclostridium sp.
TACCCTTGGAAACAATACGTTGGGAAAAAATACGCTGAATGGAAGTACCCTTGGAACGAATACTCTTGGTACAGCATTAAAAACGGGAGATGTTAGTCAGGCTGGTTTGTGGATCACGGTGATATGCGGAGTTGGCATAGTGATGGTGTTGATCCGAAAAAATCAAAAGAATGATGTTCAGGGTAACAGACAGAGCATTGATAAAAATCCGTAAAAGGATATAAAAAACTGGAGTAAAGGCATGAAAAATCATAGAAAAAGAAGTTATTTATGGAAAAAACTGCTGATGATGGCTGCAATGATCAGTTTCTTGGCAGGCTATCAGAAGATACCGGTATTTGCAGCGTCAGGCAGTGTATATACCAGCAGTATTACCCGATGTTACCGGCATCCGGTCACCGGACAGATCGAAGATTCCGGCGGAGAGTCAGGATATGCGACCGGACAGGGAATGGTGGAAGGCAGTGTAGGTTCGACAGGTCTTTTGGAAGTGACAGATACGGGAGAATATTATCTGACATTTCGTATGAGTCTGATGGACTATACGACCGATCATACTTTTTTAGTTCAGAATGTAGGGGATTCCGGATGGAAAGAAATGGCACTGGGACAGACCGGAAGCGGTACAGACAGCAGTGGAACGACAGCAGATGTCTGTGTGCAGGTACCAAGTGAAAACTGCATTGTCCGGATTTCCATGTATGTAACAGCTATGGGAAGAAATGTAGTCTTTTATATTTATCCAAGCAACTATCAGCAGGGGAATCAGACCAGTTTTAAGGCAACGATGGTGACAGAAAGTACTGCTCAAAATACGACTGCTGCACAAAATGGAACAAATGTTACGGACAGTACCGCTTCAAGCAGTACGGCATCATCTTCCGGCAGTACATCAACTGCGACAGATTCTAATAAGACATCTTCGAGTACGGTAACATCTTCTGGCGGCAGCAATTCAGGAAATACGAAGTCAGACAGTTCTTCTGCGACTGTGATCGAGGATAGATCAAAAGAAGAAACAGCGGACAATGCAGAAAATGATGCAACAAAAACCGATACCGTAAAAAGTACAGAAACTTCTAGCCTCACCAGTATTCTTGATCAGGCAGATGGATTAAGCCTTTCGACAGATTCGGAAAATGTAGAGAGCAGTGAAACGATAACGGAAACAGTAAACTCCAGTTTTTCAGCAGGAAAAATCGTTGCCATTGCCATAGCAGTGACGATTTCCGGAGTGATCCTGATGTGGAATCTTGCAGGAATCGTATATCTGTTTAGAAAAAACTGGTACAGATGGGGCGGAGGCGAAGATGAGGAAGAAGAATAAAGGCTGTCGGCAGGCTGCGGTTGTTCTGCTGTTGATGGGAATGCTGATTTCTTTATCCGGCTGTGTAGATCAAAAACAGGGAGGAAAGACGGCGGAAGCAAAACGGAAAATAGAAGCAGCCGGAGAAAATCCCAGACTGATCGCAACTTCACCGGCAGTAGCAGAAATCTGTGACAGACTGGAACTGGATCTTGTAGGTGTATGTACTACATCGGTTTCATCGATTCCGGAACGTTACAGTGATCTTCCGAGTATAGGAACAGCCATGAGTCCGGATATGGAGATCATTGCGTCTTTAGATCCGGACTGGATCTTAAGTCCATCTTCTTTAAAAAGCGATCTGCAGCCGAAATATGATGCCATTGGTGCAGACTGGGCATTTTTAAATCTCCGCAGTGTCGCAGGAATGTACAAGTCAATTCAAGAACTGGGAAATCTTTTTGACAGAGAAACACAGGCAGATAAACTTCTCAAGGAATTTGAAACTTATTATGAAGAATATCAAAAGCGTATGGAAGAGAAAGAACAGCCAAAGGTTATGATCCTGATGGGATTGCCGGGTTCTTATATCATTGCAACGGAAAACTCTTATGTGGGAAGTCTGGTGGAAATGGCAGGAGGGATCAATGTTTATGCCGGAACAGAAGAAGAATTTCTCACCGTCAATACGGAAGATATGAAACAGAAAGAGCCGGATATCATCCTGCGGACAGCACATGCACTTCCGGATCAGGTCATGGAAATGTTTCAGAAAGATTTTGAAGAAAACGATATCTGGAAACATTTTCAGGCGGTAAAAGACGGGAAAGTCTATGATCTGAGTTATGAGTATTTTGGCATGAGTGCGACATTTGATTATCCGAAAGCGTTAGAAGAACTGGAAGAGATTTTTTATTTACG
>CAZWLV010000267.1:0-2223 GCA_964634715.1 uncultured Lachnoclostridium sp.
CCTGCTACGAAATCCTTGATATCTTCATGTTCATATCCAAGTTCTCCAAGGAAACGTCTCCATACTTCTTCCTGTGCTGTTGCATCAAGAACAACATTCACACCGTTCAATGCGAGCCAGTCAAGCTCATCTCTCCATTCTTCTTCACCCCAGAAGGACATGGAATAAGATAATGTACAATAGTTATAAGAATAGCGTACTTCCGCTTTTGTTTCTTTATGTACTGTTTCTTTGATCACAGGCATTTTTTCAGGCATGTTTACCTGATCTCCTACCTGAGAAATATTGACATTACAGTAATATTTCAGATAATGGTTGATACCTGTTGCAAGAGATACCCCATCATTTCCCATGACATGAACTTTTCCGTTCTTCATGGAAAGTTCATAATAATCATAACCGCTGTTTTCCGGATTTTCTGCAAGTTCTAAAGAAAACCATGCTTTATATTCTTTTCCAAGTCTTCTTTCGATGATGCCGTACACTTCATCATACGTATCCTGTGCAGTCACTGTTGTATCCGCATACTCAGAATCTTCAAAAGCCGGAATATCAAGTTCCTGTCTTGTCTGGATCTTTGTACCGCTTGCTTTTCCGTTGACACGGACTTCATTTAAGATCGCTGTACTGTTTGCAGAATTGTATTCTACATAAACACGTACGATGCGGGCTTCTCTTTCACCGTCTTCATCACATTCAGAAATCTTATAAATTTCCCCTGCTTCCAGAGTTGCTTTATCTTTTGAAGTTTTTTCTGCCAGTTTTTCAAAGTTGCTTCCATCCATACTTGTATAGATCGAATACTGGGTATATCCGTTTTCCGGTGTATAAACTTCTACGGACTCCAGATCATAATTTTCTTCCAGATCAATGTCTACATATGCCGGATAATAAGAACCTGTCCATTTTGAAGTCTTGCTTCCGTCAGTTACTGCCTGTGCAAGTGATTTTCCGGAAGAAGCTCTGACCGGTTTTCCATAGGAAATACAATCATCTTCTGCCTGCACTTCACTTCCGTATACTTCAAATTCTGCAACTGCAGGCCAGCCTGTGCTTGTTCCATTATAAGTTGTACAGGAATGCATCACGATCTGAACGACAGAATAACTCTTTTCTGTGATCGAATATTCCTGTGAACTGTTGTTGGTACGGTTTGCTGTGGCATGGTCTACGATCGTATCAAAATCATCACCATTGCCTGCTAAGATACTGTAAGTAAATAAAAAGTCAATGCCATCAGAAGCACCTACATTTTCAAAAGCAATCCGGAACGCATCCATAAATCTTGCTTCGCCGTAAGATAATGTAATGGTCTGTTCTTCTGTCATCGGTCCATTATAAAATTTGTATAATGTACCATCGTTTTCATCTACCAGATTTGCAGAACCTTCCGCAGTGTTTTCATTATTTCCCGTTACGGAAATTTCTGCCTGTGCTGCAATGTTGCTGTACTTTGACAGCTGAACATCCTGTGCTTCATACACTTCAATTTCCTGAACAGATGGCCAGAATGCCGCTGTACTTCCATCAGAAGTCTGAGGATCTGATAAAGTTACATAAATGTGTGTTGCCGAAAATGGAACATCCAGATTAAAATCTGCTCTGGAATCTACTGCCATTCTCTGACTGCCAAGGCTGATCAGATCACTGATAACTCCATTCTGGGCATACTGAACAGTCACATTGACTGTATTGCCTGAAGCATTGTCTCCATCTTCTCCAAGCTCTACTGTTACTTTTGAAACATTCCTTCCCATATCCAGGGCAAGGATTGCTGTTGATGGCCAGACACCTTCTGTCTGCCAGCTTGTTGTCGTATCGCCGTCATTGACATTTGCGATCACGTGTGCGCCGTATTCACCATCTTCTGTGCTTGCGGAAGCATTTGTCGCTACATTTACCAGCTGTGTGGCTGCCTTTGCAGTCATTGCCGGTGAAACGACACTTGCCAGCATGCTCAGAGAAAGAATGGTTGTCAACACGCGGTTTACAATCTTTTTCATCTTGTAAAATCCCCCTTTTTCATAATAAAACAGCAAAAACATGAGATTGGATTGTTTTTGCTGTAAACAAAACACGAAAATGATGATGATTTCCTGTGTTTTTTTCATATAAAGTATAGCATAAGCCCCTGATATCTAGCAAGGAATATTCCAGACTAGAGATCAGGGGCTTTTTATACATAACTTTGTTCTACTTTGATCACTGCATAGTAGTGACTGT
>CAZWLV010000268.1:0-2215 GCA_964634715.1 uncultured Lachnoclostridium sp.
CTTCTGCCGATTCACAGCAATTGTATGCTTCCACAAAATCGAACCGTTTACTCACCTCCGGCGTTTTATAAAATGCTTGTGTATTCATAAAACTCATATACTTTTCTCCCGCCGGATGAGCCGGTCCAAGAACGCCTCCATAACGATGTACCAACTCTATCAATCTTGCTACTCTCATTCCTCGCAATTCCAAAAGACGCAGCTTCACACCTTCTGGCATGATAACAAGAATATGACCTGCATCTTTTGTATCATATTCAATTCCTTTCAGCACCACAAAATCTTTGTGCTTTTTCCCCTTAATATGATGCTTCCAATAACGATATCCATCATACGTATCATGATCTGTCACGACCATTCCTTGAAAACCATGTTTTTTCAAAATTGTTATATATTCATCAATTCCAACTCTGCTGTCTACAGAGCCTTCTTTTACATGACAGTGCATATCGATCTTCATAAGCCGCTCCCCTTAATTCTCACTTTTATCTGTTTATCTCTTTATCTCTTTATCTCATGTTCTTTATCTCATGTTCTCTTTTATCTCTTTATCTCATGTTCTCTTTTATCTCTTCATCTCATTTTCTCTTTCGTTTCTTCCCTCTGTTGTTTCTCATTATACCATTCTCGCATAAATCGTGACAACACAAATGTGTCTTCTTCACACATTCTTCACTGAGAAATATTTCCTCTTACGCCATTCTTTCCATATTGTTCATAATCATCAGCGAAAAGTTCACTTTTTCATCTCTGAATGAAAAAAGGTTATCATCTGACAATTGACATTTTCTTTTATAGTCCGTAGAATAAGATTTATTATGATAAAAATGATATAACATTTTATATTTTATAGAAAGGATTTGATCATATGGAACATTTAATCATTCCAGCAGGCTATCATTCTCCACTCACAATCCGTGAAACAGAAGTAGCCATCAAAGAAGTCAAAGACCACTTTGAACGTTCCCTTGCAAAAACACTGCACCTTACTCGTGTATCTGCACCTTTATTCGTACGTCCAGAATCTGGTCTAAACGATAACTTGAACGGCGTTGAACGTCCTGTTTCTTTCGGTATCCGAGAACAAGAAGATGCACAGGCAGAAGTCGTACACTCTCTCGCGAAGTGGAAACGCCATGCATTAAAAACTTACGAATTTCATTCCGGCGAAGGTCTTTATACAGATATGACTGCCATTCGTCGTGACGAAGACACTGACAACATTCATTCCTTATATGTTGACCAGTGGGACTGGGAAAAAGTTATTTCCAAAGAAGAACGCAATATGGAAACCTTACAATATACAGTAAAAAAAGTATTCCAAGCACTCAAAGATACAGAAGACTTTCTTTCCAGACGATATAATTACATCGGACCGCTTCTTCCAGATGAGATTTTCTTTGTAACTTCTCAGGAGCTTGAAAACATGTATCCGGATTTAACTGCAAAAGAACGAGAATATCGCATCGCAAAAGCGAAAAAAGCAGTTTTCATTTCCCAGATTGGAAAAGTTCTTGCTTCTGGTGAAAAACATGACGGCCGTGCACCTGACTATGATGACTGGGAATTAAACGGAGATATCATCGTTTACTATCCCGTGCTTGACATTGCACTTGAGCTTTCTTCAATGGGCATACGTGTCGATGAAGAAGCAATGAAGGAACAGCTTAAAATAAGCGGATGCGAAGACAGAGCATCGTTGCCGTTCCATAAAGCACTTTTGAACGGGGAATTGCCGTATACGATAGGCGGCGGTATAGGACAGTCACGTATGTGTATGTTTTTCTTAAGGAAGGCACATATAGGCGAAGTACAGTCTTCATACTGGCCTGAAGAAACGCATAAATTCTGCGATGAAAAAGGGATCGCATTGTTGTAAAACAGATCCATAACAAAAAGCAGACTGCTTATATTGCAGTCTGCTTTTTGTTATGATTAAAATGTAAACAATATATTAATCCTATTGACAAGTAAAAAGTTAATGCTATAATAGTTAATGCGTTAATTATATAGAAAGGAGATAAATATGGGAGAGTTAATATCGGAAGACAGATACAGAGATACTTTTTCAAAATTGGTAAAAATAAACAGGCTTCATCGTTCTATATTTGAAAATAATGTTTCACGTCTCGGTATTCATCATAGTCAACATCATTTTTTAATGTATCTTGCAAGAGGCGAAGCCATACCGTCGCAAAAGGAAATAGCGGAGGAT
>CAZWLV010000269.1:0-2203 GCA_964634715.1 uncultured Lachnoclostridium sp.
TCGTGGCAGCAGTGGACGAGGTTACGCCGATGCTTGTAAAGGGAGAGGCGGATATTGCCGCAGTTCCGGCAAATCTTGCATCTGTTCTGTATAACAATACGGAGGCAGGTGTGCAGGTATTAGCGGTGAATACATTGGGTGTTCTTTACATCGTAGGAACGGGGGAGGAACTTACCAGCGCAGAGGACTTGAGAGGTAAGACCATTTATGCAAGCGGCAAGGGCGCGACACCGGAATACGCGTTGAATTATATTTTAAGTGAAAATGGCATTGATCCGGCAGAGGATGTGACGATTGAGTGGAAGAGCGAGCATACAGAGTGTTTGTCTGCAATTTTGGCAGATGAAAGTGCGGTTGCTATGCTGCCGCAGCCATTTGTAACTACGGCACAGATGAAGAGTGACAATTTGAATGTTGTGATGGACCTTAACGCAGAGTGGGATAAATTGCAGGAGAACAGCGAGAATCCGTCAGCGCTGCTTACTGGAGTTGTGGTAGTGCGCAAGGAATTTGCAGAAGCAAATCCGGCGGCAGTTGAGGCATTTATGGAACATTATGCAAAATCCGTAGATTTTGTAAATAGCAATGTGGATGAAGCAGCAGAACTTGTAGAAAAGTATGAGATTGTCACAGCAGAGGTGGCAAAGACAGCAATTCCTGCCTGCAACATTACATTTATTGCAGGAGAAGAGATGCAGGAAAAGCTTTCCGGCTATCTGGAAGTACTTTATGAGCAGAATCCTAAGGCGGTAGGCGGTACACTTCCGGCGGATGATTTCTATTACAATTAGGAGCTTTATGAGACGAAGAGAGGACATACGAATCTGGGCTGTGGCATTCTGGCTGATTGTGTGGCAGCTTGCAAGTGTGGCAGTAGGCAGTGACATTTTGCTGGTTTCACCGATTACGGTAGTTGTTCGATTGTTACAGCTTGTGACAGAGACTGTATTTTGGAAAACGATATTATTTTCACTGGTTCGTATTGCAGGAGGATTTTTTCTTGCAGTATTAAGCGGCTGCCTGCTGGCAGCCCTTTCTGCATGCTTTACGAAAATACGTGATTTGCTGCAGCCGCTTGTATTGGCGATTAAGACTGTGCCGGTAGCATCCTTTATCATACTCGCGCTGGTATGGTTTTCGTCCGGCAATTTGGCAGTGTTTATCTCATTTTTGATGGTTTTCCCTGTTATATATACGAATGTTCTAGATGGTATCCGTGAGACGGACAGAGAACTGCTTGAGATGGCAGAGGTGTTTGAAATTCCGCTGCCAAGACGCATTCGATATATTTATGCGCCACAGGTATTTCCATATTTTGAATCGGGATGTATCGTGGCGCTTGGATTATGCTGGAAATCGGGCATTGCGGCAGAGGTTATCGGTATGCCGCGTGGTTCCATCGGAGAGCGGATGCAGCAGGCAAAGGTATATCTGGATACACCGGATCTGTTTGCATGGACACTTGTGATCGTGGTGCTCAGTCTGATTTTTGAAAAAATAGTACTTTGGGGACTGAAAAAAGCCACAGGCTGTCTGGAGAGGATGTGATATCTGTGGACATCATTTTGAAAAATATATGCAAGGCATATGATGGAAAAATCATATATGATAATTATTCAACGGTTTTTAAGGAAGGTGTAGTAACAGGGATCATGGCACCGTCCGGTGAAGGCAAGACGACATTACTCCGAATGCTTATGGGAATAGAAAAACCGGATTCCGGCGAGATCATGGGAATGGAAGGCGCTAAAATGAGTGCGGTTTTTCAAGAAGACAGGCTGTGCGAGAATCTCACCGCAGAAGCAAATATACGCTTGGTGAATCCAAAGCTTTCTTCCGATGCGGTAAGAGCGGCGCTGGCTTCAATCGGACTGGGAGATTCCTTAGAACAGCCAGTGCGTGAATTTTCAGGGGGAATGCGCAGACGGGTGGCTATTTTGAGGGCTTTGCTCAGTGAGTATGAGGTACTGTTTTTGGATGAACCGTTTCGGGGGCTCGATGAAAAGACGAAGCTTGCAGTGACAGAGGATGTAAAACGGCGTTGTGCAGGAAAAACGGTGTTGCTCGTGACACACGATGCAAAGGAACTGGAACTTATGCAGGCACAGATATGCTGTGATTTGTGCCGGAGCGTCACAAATAAGCCCTAATGGCAGAACAGAAATCGCCTACGCGAATTTCTGTTCGCCCCGTCGCAAAAAAC
>CAZWLV010000270.1:0-2196 GCA_964634715.1 uncultured Lachnoclostridium sp.
ATCATTCTTTTACGCAACTAATCAGCAAGTGATTAGCTGCTGTGTGTACAGTAACATTCTATTTTTGAACAATAACTATTCTATTTCAGAAAATATATCTGCATGCACAATTTTCTTGTATTTTCCAGATTCAGATGCTATATTAGTACCGTCAGAACGACAGGCAGTATTGCCGTTATATCAGACAAAGGAGAATTGAATATGGAAAACAAAACAACACGCAGCACCCGTTACATGGTAGAGCTGTCCCTGATGTCAGCTATCATCATCTTAATGGCACTGACTCCGCTGGGGTATGTAAAAACTCCGGTACTTTCTATTACACTGCTGACGATTCCCGTGGCCGTAGGAGCGATCATCCTTGGACCAAAAGGCGGTGCGATCCTTGGAGCAGTCTTTGGTGCCACCAGCTTTGCCCAGGCATTGACAGGAAGCGGTATGACCTCGATCTTACTTCAGGTAAATCCTTTCGGAGTTTTGATCCTGTGTTTCGTTCCGCGTATTTTAGAAGGCTTTTTATGCGGACTGATCTTTCAGCTGTTTAAAAAATTGAATTTGAAAAAAGCTTCCTATTTTATCGCCGGATTTTCCTGCCCACTGTTAAATACAACCCTCTTTATGGGAATCTTAGCCGCACTTTTTTACCAGACTGACTACATTCAGGGACTGGTTTCTTCTTTTGGCGTATCCAATCCGCTGGCTTTCATCATCGCACTGGTCGGAATTCAGGGAACGATCGAAGCAGGTGTATGCGGTGTCTTATCAGGGATCATTTCATTTGCATTATCAAAAGCGTTAAAACGATGATCTGATACAGCCTTGCTGTATTTTTCTCGTTTTCATAACAAAAAGGCACCTTCTTCGGAACATTCCGTTGATGGTGCCTTTGATGTTATAAAAATCAATATTTTAAAAATTATATCGTTTGTTTTTTCAGTTTCCGGTCTTCGTATTTTTAATGAAATTTCTTTAAAATCGCATCCAGTACACGATCTGCTACTTCGTCTTTGCTCATCATCGGCAGTTCTTCTGCCCCATTCTCCGTGATCACAGTCACCACATTGGTATCTCCGCCAAATCCGGCTCCTTTTACTTTCAGATTATTCGCAATGATCATGTCCAGATTTTTCCGTTTCAGCTTTCCGATAGAATTTTCCAGCATATTTTCTGTTTCCATGGAAAAACCGCAGAGAAACTGTCCTTCTTTTTTATTTGCACCCAGATATGCAAGGATATCTTTTGTCCGTTCTAAAGGAATACTCATCTCTCCGTCTTTTTTCTTTACTTTTTCTTCTGCAACTGCCGCCGGCCGGTAATCTGCCACGGCTGCCGCTTTGATAATGATATCCTGCTGATCTGCTCTGGAAGTCACCGCCTGAAACATCTCTTCCGCACTGACTACATTGACACAATTTACAAACGGTGCCGGTGTCAGATTTACCGGACCGCTGACAAGCGTAACTTCTGCTCCCCGCATAGCGGCTGTTTTTGCCAGTGCATATCCCATCTTTCCTGTAGAATGATTGGTAATATAACGCACCGGATCCATTGCTTCTCTGGTAGGTCCTGCAGTTACCAGCACTTTTTTTCCTGTCAGATCTTTTTTTACCGTCAGCCCTTTTAAAATATACTGTAAAAGAACTTCCGGTTCCGGCATTTTTCCGGCTCCGGTATCACCACATGCAAGATAACCACTGGCCGGATCGATCACTTCAAACCCATAATCTTTTAAAATCCGGATATTGTCCTGTACGATCGGATTTTGAAACATTCTCGTGTTCATGGCAGGTGACACAAGTTTCGGGCACTGACAGGCAAGAATCGTTGTTGTCAGCATATCATCTGCAAGTCCGTGAGCCATCTTTGCGATCACGTTTGCAGACGCCGGTGCCACCAGAAAGGCATCTGCTTTTTTTGCCAGCGATACATGTTCTACACTAAACTCAAAATTTCTGTCAAAGGTATCTACCAGACATTTATTTCCCGTTAATGTTTCGAATGTGATCGGATTGATAAAATTCACTGCATTTTTTGTCATGATCACATGCACTTCACAGTGCAGTTTCATTAAAGCACTGGCAAGACTTGCGATCTTATAAGCGGCAATACTTCCGCTGACACCCAAAACAACTGTTTTTCCTTTTAACATTTTCTTTTCCTCTTATTTTTCAATTTATTATTACACAATCCTACTGC
>CAZWLV010000271.1:0-2192 GCA_964634715.1 uncultured Lachnoclostridium sp.
TGACTTCTTTACGCATGCAGAAAAATGTTTCTGCCCGTGAAATGAGTCTTGCCATCGGTCAAAATGCCAGCTATATTAACCGTATCGAAAACGGCAAAGCATTTCCGTCTATGCAGGTATTTTTCTATATTTGTGAATATCTCGATATTACTCCGCAGGAATTTTGGAACATGGACAATGAATGTCCTAAGAAAATAGAAGAGCTGAATGAGCTTTTAAAGAAATTTTCTCCCGAACAATTAGATGCTCTTTTAAATCTAATCCGGAAAGTGAATTGAATTTTAATTTATCGCATCAAAAAAGCACCCCGAAAAGGTGCTTTTTTAACACTATTATACACACATACAAATAATTACAATCTCACGCCATCGACAACGCTCACATCTATCATAACCTCATGACACCTGTGGTGCCTATTCTTATTCTGATTTATCGTATTCTGCTTTAATCGCAGCTTTTTTCCCTGAAAATGCAATTCCGTATTTCAATATTTCTTTCACTCCGTAAGCATGCATTTCTGCATCATACTTACGTTCATTTATCTGATCCAGTGCATTTTGGGAAAGATATTTGAGTTCTTCCTCACTACAGTCTTTTCCAGCTTTCAACTCAATCAAAATCCCCGGCAACTTATGATCAAGCGGCAACATCTGGATATCAAATCTTCCATTTCCCGACTCACGATTTGATGTTATCCGATAACGATTCTCCATCATCGCACATAACCCCAGTATCAAACCATGATAAAATGTTTCATTCGCAGCATCATGGAAACTGACTGTCTGCAGCAAAAACTTTTCCAAACGTTCCTGCAGTGCAGTCAAATTCATCGTATAAACAGCTTCCTGTATCGACAATGCGATCGACATTGGAATCATCTTTTGAAATTTTGATAAAATCTCTTTACTATATACATAAGAAATCTCTTTATTTGGCAATGCAACTTTACATATATAATCACCACCAAACGTCTGATCATTTGCAGTTGCTTTAAGATAACCCGTCACAAGTAAGAAACTATAAATTGCTGACGGATCATTTTGTATCTGTGGATAAATGACTCCTGTGTCAATATGTGTCATAAATGACTTTCCCTGCATCAGATCTTCCAGCTTTTCATAAGTTTCCGGTGTCGCATTTTTTAAAATTTCACCAATCACATCATTACTTCCTGTAGACTGCCAAAATGCTCTCGGAACACATTCGTTATTGAAATACCCAATTACAGACCACGGATTAAAAATTTCCGTATTTCCAAAGCGATAACCGTCGTACCATGCACAAATTTCTTCATATTTTTCTGATACATCGTAATAATCCGCCATCTCCTTTACTTCATCCGGTGTAAAACCAAAGTATTCACTATATCGATGATCCAGTATCGAATTGATTTTTAGATTATTTAATCCACTAAAAATACTTTCTTTGGCTACACGTAAAATTCCTGTCAGAAATCCATAGGATAAATGCGGATTATCTTTTAATCCTCCCGAAAACAATGTCCTCATAAAATCGATCACTTGATCATAATATCCACGGTTATGTCCCTGTTGGATCGGCGTATCATATTCATCAATGATGATCATCGGTGCTTTTCCATAATGTACATGCAGCATTTTTGATAAATTCAAAAAAATCAATGCCACATCATTTTCATTTACATTTCCTTCAAGAATATTTATCAGATATTTTTTTTCGTAAAAACTTACTTTTTCACTCTTAAGCAATTCGCTATGACGTTCTACTTCATTTCGCAGTAATTTATAAATCAAATCATATGCTTTTTCCCATGTATCACACTTTACATCTTTGAAAGTCACATAGATCACAGGATATTTTCCCTGATGTTCCTGATATTCTGTTCCACAATCCCAGATTTTTTTATCTTTAAAATATATAGAGGTATCCTGCTCTGTCTTTTCAAAAAACACCCGAAGCATATCCATATTTAAAGTTTTACCAAATCGTCTTGGACGTGTAAATAAAGATACCTGCGGACGCTCGTCCAGAAAATCCCGGATCAGCAATGTTTTATCCACATAATAATATTCACTGGATGCTTTTTTGTAATCTGAAATCCCAACTGGTAATGGTAATCTTTTTCCTGTCATACATTTTTTCATAAAGCACCTCCGAATAATCTTATGCTTGTATCATACCCATTATTCAAAACAAAATCAATCTTTTCTTCC
>CAZWLV010000272.1:0-2190 GCA_964634715.1 uncultured Lachnoclostridium sp.
AGTTCCGGACGGTGATCCACGAAAGTGCCGCACGGTTTGAAAAGATCTTTTTCAGCGGCGGCAAGGTCGGCTTTCAGGTGGAGGTTTCCCTGACGGATGTAGAAAAGGTGCTGGATTTTGAACTGGCAGACATTGTTTAGACAAGGAGCGCTTGGATTATAGCTGCCAGTTGATGATGACATTTCCGGCATGGTCGACATCGGAAGCCGTCTGAATGGCAGTCTCCAGCTGCTCGATCGGAAATTCATGGGTGATCATTTTTTCAAAATCCCATTTTCCGCATGTCATGATCCGTTGGACATCATCAACATCCTCAGGCATATAGCCACCGGAGCCGATCAGCGTTTGCTGCGCATAGGTCATATGCAGCAGATCCACATTCCGTATCGAATTGTTGACGGCAACGGACACAAAGCGGCTTTCAATCTTTCCAGAAGAGAGGAATTGCTCCAGAACACTTTCTGCTCCGGCGGCATCCATCCAGCAGTCGATGTCTGCGGTGGGACCGTTTAAGGACGGAGCGGTATGAAAGTAAGAGCTTGCCTTGGGAAGGAACGCTTCCCGCATGGGATTACATGTTTCAAAGCCGAAGGAGCGGGCAATTTGTAAACGATATTCGGAATGATCGCAGAGCATTACCCTGTCCATGCCGAAGTGTCGAAAGGCGCAGGCAGCAGCAAGACCGATGGTTCCTGCACCGAAAATAACGGCATTCTGCCCTTGGACATATAACTTCCGTCCATTAGGAGATGCTCCGTCCGGTATCATGCCGCGTCTTGCAGCCCGGCAGCCGACCGTAAAAGGCTCGGTCAGGCAGGCGATTTTGTCCGGTATCGCTGCATCTATCCGGTATAAGGAATGGTTCTGTGTGACGTTGATGGCGGCAATGTATTCGGAAAAGCCGCCGATGGTGCCGGCACGCTTCGGATCGTCTTTGACAAGCCGTGGGTAAGGGTATACCCGGTCGCCAACCTGATATCCGGTTACGTTCTCTCCTACGGCAACTACTTCTGAAATCGTTTCGTGCCCGAATTCTTCTCCGGCGGTAATGCGGTGTCCCGTGCCGGTACCGTGCTGATAGACGGCAACATCCGTACCGCAGATGCCGGAATACAGATTTTTTAATAAAACATCGTCTGCCCCGATCGTGGGAAGGGGGCTTTCCCTGACCTCGATCGCGTGTTTTCCTAAATAAATTCCCTGTTTCATAGATTGTTTCCCGATACGCCTGTTAAGGCTCCTTTCACAATGGTCTGCATAGTTGTACGAGTAATTGCTTATAGTATACGATGATCGGGAACGCAGCGAACAGTACAAAAAAACGAAAAGTGTAAGGATAAAAAAGATGAACACACAGAAAAACAGCCGTTACAGAGAAACAGAGCAGCGTATCAGGGAAGCATTTGTTGAATTGCTGAATCAAAAGGATGCGAATCACATTTCGGTATCCGATATTTGTCAAAAGGGACATCTGTCACGCCCGACATTTTATGCACATTATGAGGACATCAATGAGCTGATCTACAGGCTTGAATCAGAAAAGTCAAAGAGGATTAAAGAGGTACTGGTAGTATCGGATGATGGTCTGCATGATAAATTAGAAAAATATTTTGCGTATTTAATGGAAAATCGGCGGTTTTATCAGGCTTATTTTACCATGGAAAGTAATGCTTCCCTTGTGACGGAGCTGATGCGGTCTTATGAGGGAACGGTGCTTCCCAAAGAGCCGGATGCTGCTGCGACACGCTATTATATGCATTTTTTGAAAGCGGGGATCAGGGAAATTGCCGCAGAATGGTTGAAACATGACTGCAAAGAATCACCGGCTGATATGGCGGAGCTTTTGACGAAGGGGCTGCCGCAATTTTTATTGCGTAAGTAGACGCAGGAATGCAGGCTCGCGGAAGCGTTAAAGACAAACCGCAGTTCCCTGCTCTGTTTGATGATGGCACAGAGCAGGCGCGGAAATGATCTTAGCAGGCAGAAAAGACGATCCGGCCGGATTTGATGATCACACGTATTTCAAGTGATTGCTGATCGAGCAGTACGCAGTCAGCAAGCTTTCCGGCAGAAATGCTGCCGTAATCATCACTGATGCCGATGGAGCGTGCCGGATGATAGGAAGCGCAGGTGACGGCAGTATCTAAGGGGATGCCCATGGATACTGCTTTTTTGACGCAGGTCATAAGG
>CAZWLV010000273.1:0-2180 GCA_964634715.1 uncultured Lachnoclostridium sp.
CCAGCACGCAGTGGTGGAGGTGAGATTCCTGTGATGTCTGCCTGTCATTTATGGCAGAAGCCGCAGACAGTCCGGACTGACTGCCCAAGGGATGCCAAAGCAGCATTCCGGCTCCGGGAAGTAGTGTCGAATAGGAGCAAATCACTTAATAAATTGAGAAATACTGTTCATAGAGCTATTAGACACTTGCTGTCAAATAGCGAAAGAAAGTGATTCAGGAGTTGAGTTCTGCTTCGCGGAGCGAATTTGCATGCAGAACTCAAATATTACTGAGAATGAAGTGAACAGTAATAAAGGATTATGGCAGTGAGACTTAATCACAGAAACCATGCGGCGGAGGGAAACTTCCGCTGCATTCTTGTGGGATTAAGCACAGGGAAGGAGAGGGCAGAGAATGAATAAAGAAATTACAGATATGATGATAAAAATTTTGGACTCGGAAAGAGTGGGATATGCCTATGTTTATCCAAAGGACGGTGGAGATAGAAAAGAAGATTTTATTTCCACTACGGCAGAGAACATTGCCAATTACATCGGCAGCCATATGTCCGATGCACAAAAGATTGTTATTACGGATATCTGCGACAGGCTGATACTTGATACCTGCGGATATTTTATAAACACCTGTCCGGACCAGAAATTCTGCAAGGAAATCCATCCGTTTCTGATTCCCATACAGATGGGAGAGAAAGAAGCCGGGGAAGTGCTCGGCATGACAAGGGAGCAGGCTGACTGGTATTTTGCAGAGGTAGATGAGTCAGTAACGAGGGCAGAACTGGAAATGATGTAGGTGTGTTTCTTTAGGAGATTCATTTAGGTTCATTAAAATTCGGAAGGAATTCATAGAGCAGAAATTATGCAGAGGAGAGAGCAGATGAAGATGGTGGTAATGGTAATAGTTATGGCAGGCATTGCAGGAATCATATTCCTTGCATTGTGTCTGTCGGCAGTAACAGCAATCGGAAATGCAGGACAGTATCAGAGAGATTAACAGTGGCGTGTGGATATTTAGAGGAAAAGGCGGTGGCAGAGTGGAGAACGGAGCAAACGAGGTTATGTACAAGATGGCAGAATATATGCTTAAAAAGATGCAGGAAAGAGGGCTTATCAGCGAGGAAGAAAGGGAAAAAATCACTGCTTTGAACATTGAAACCTTTTCCCCGGAACTTGCCAAAGTATATCTGTAAAAACACTAGATTTCTTGAAAATTATGTGGTAGTGTATGTTGCTGACAAGGGGCGCAAACCCTTGAAAATACAGGGAAAGGAGAA
This sequence comes from uncultured Lachnoclostridium sp., assembly GCA_964634715.1. Classification (GTDB taxonomy): domain Bacteria; phylum Bacillota; class Clostridia; order Lachnospirales; family Lachnospiraceae; genus HGM12587. The sequence continues at coordinate 1,272 of CAZWLV010000273.1, forward strand.
AAACAGATGGCAAAAAAGATAACCGTCATACCTGCATTTTCCAAAGGCAGCCATGCACAGAAGGAACAGAAACTGAAAGTGTGTGCCTATGCCAGAGTCAGTACCTCCTCAAGGGCACAGGCAGAATCCTATGCCGCACAGGTGGAATACTACACGGAAAAGATAGAAAACAATCCGCTCTGGGAATTTGCCGGTGTGTACGCAGACGAAGGAATCACAGGAACGAAAGTAAAGGGCAGGGATGATTTTAAGGCGATGATAACCGCCTGCGAGGATGGGGATATCGACCTGATCCTTACCAAGTCCATCACACGGTTTGCAAGAAACACGGTGGAATGCATCCAGACCATACGGAAACTGAAAGCCACCGGTGTGGGGATTGTTTTTGAAAAAGAGGGGATCAACACACTGACGGAGGCAAGCGAGCTGATGCTCACCATACTGGCTTCCGTGGCACAGGGAGAATCGGAAGATTTTTCCGGCAACAACCGGTGGTCCATCATCAACCGGTTTGAAAAGGGGACATTCATCACAGGAACTCCGGCTTACGGCTACCGCAAGGATGAAGACGGAAACCTCATCATAGAGGAATGCGAGGCAGAGGTGGTAAGGCAGATATTTGAAAGCTACTTAAACGGTCTCGGCACATATGTGATAGCAAAGGAATTAAACAAAAAGGGAGTGCCGACCATCCGGGAAAGTGAAAAATGGCAGGACAGTGTTGTCAAGAACATTCTGACAAATCCGGTGTATGAGGGAGATGCCCTGCACCAGAGAACCTACACGGACATGCAGTTCCCATTTAAACGGAAGGTAAATACCGGGCAGAAAAACATGTATCTGACAAAAGATGCCCATCCGGCAATCGTAAGCCACGAAGAAGCGGAGGCAGTACGCAGTATCATGGAA
>CAZWLV010000274.1:0-2173 GCA_964634715.1 uncultured Lachnoclostridium sp.
CTTCCGGCAGAACAGTATGCTGTCAGCACCGGAAACCATCCAAACGGATTTACCCAGCAGAACATTGAAACCTTCTCAAACCAGTTAAAAGAACTCGGTTTTGATTATGACTGGTCTAAAGTGATCGCAACCAGTGATCCTGATTTTTACAAATGGACACAGTGGATCTTCAAACAGCTTTATTTAGACGGATATGCAAAATATGTCGATATGCCGGTAAACTGGTGTGAAGAACTCGGTACCGTTTTATCTAACGATGAAGTCATTGACGGAAAATCCGAACGTGGCGGATATCCGGTCGTTCGTAAAAACATGAAACAGTGGGTCATCAACCAGCCTGCATTTGCAGAAAAACTGCTGGAAGGCTTAAATGAGATCGACTGGCCGGAATCTACAAAAGAAATCCAGAGAAACTGGATCGGAAAATCTGAAGGTGTGGAAGTTGACTTCCAGATCGTTGGAGGCGGAAACTTCTCCATCTATACAACCTGTATCGAAACGATCTACGGTATCACATTTATGGTACTGGCTCCTGACGGACAGATCGTAAAAGACTTAATGCCAAGAGTGGAAAATCCGGAAGAAGTACAGGCATATATCGATGAAACAGCTAAGAAAAATGATATGGATCGTACACAGCTGAACAAAACAAAATCCGGCTGCATCTTAAAAGGTCTTTATGCGATCAACCCTGTAAATGGAAAAGAAGTTCCATTATTCATCGGTGATTTCGTACTTGCAAGCTATGGTACCGGTGCTGTTATGGCTGTTCCAAGCCACGATCAGCGTGACTTTGAATATGCGATCGCTCACAATATCCCGATGATCCAGGTCATCGACGGAGCAGACGTTTCCGAATGTGCTTTTGAAAAAGGTTCTTATCTCGGAAAAGGCTGCAAGCTGATGAATTCTGAAGAATTTACAGGATTAACCGTCGAAGAAGCAAAAGAAGCCATCACAAAGAAACTGGAAGCTCAGGGTGTTGCCAGAAGAACTGTCAACTATCACTTCCGTGAATGGATCTTTGCAAGACAGCGTTACTGGGGTGAACCGGTTCCTGTTGTTTATACAGAAGACGGAAATATCCACGTATTAGACGATGAAGAACTTCCTCTGATCTTACCGGAACTGGAAGATTACAAAGGTAAAAACGGAAAAGCTCCTCTGGAAAATGCAGAAGAATGGAAACACTATGACCACAACGGTATCAAAGGAATCCGTGAAACTTCTACAATGCCGGGAAGTGCAGGTTCCAGCTGGTATTATATGAGATATATCGATCCTCACAATAAAGAAGAATTTGCTAATCAGGAACTGTTAAAACACTGGCTTCCTGTCGATCTTTACATCGGAGGACCGGAACATGCAGTCGGTCACTTAATGTACTCTCGTATCTGGAACCGTTTCCTGTATGACAAAGGCTTATCTCCTGTCAAAGAACCATTCCAGAAACTGGTTCATCAGGGTATGATCCTTGGTTCCAACGGAATCAAGATGGGAAAACGTTTCCCTGAATTTGTCGTAAACCCAAGTGATGTTGTCCGTGAATACGGTGCAGATACCCTTCGTTTATACGAAATGTTCATGGGACCTCTGGAAGTTTCCAAACCATGGAACCCACAGGGTGTTGACGGTGCAAGAAGATTTATCAACCGTGTATGGAATTTCTTCACAAATGAAGAAAAACTGACCGATGAAAATCTGGAAGAATTAAAGAAGATCTATCATCAGACCGTGAAAAAAGTAACTGATGACTACGAACAGTTAGGATTCAACACTGCCATCAGCCAGATGATGATCTTTGTCAATGCTGTTTACAAAGCAGGTACCTGTCCAAAAGCATACGCAGAAGGATTTATCAAAATGTTCTCCTGCATCTGCCCTCACGTAGGTGAAGAGATCTGGAACCTTATGGGACATGAAGATACCATCGCATTTGAAAACTGGCCGGTATTTGATCCGGAAGCAGTCAAAGAAGATACGGTAGAGATCGCTGTACAGATCAACGGTAAGGTAAAAGGAAAAGTAACGTTATCCGTAGATGAAGATAATGCTTCTGCACTTGCAAAAGCCAAAGAAGTTCCTGAGATCAAAAAAGCGATGGACGGCAAAAACGTAGTCAAAGAAATCTATGTAAAAGGTAAGATCATCAACATCGTTGTAAAATAAGCTG
>CAZWLV010000275.1:0-2166 GCA_964634715.1 uncultured Lachnoclostridium sp.
GGATTTAACTGTGTGAAATCTGCATACTTTTCAGCAGCTTCACAGGCTTCTTTTAAGATCTGTGCATCTGTAAAGATATCACCTAAGGAAAACTGCAGATCGCCGCTCTGGCGGATACCGAAAAGATCTCCGGGACCGCGAAGTTTTAAGTCTTCACTGGCAATGAAAAATCCATCATTGGATTTGTTCAGGATTTCCAGACGTTTTTTCGTTTCTTTTCCTTTGGAACTGCTCATAAAAATACAGTAAGACTGGTGCGAACCTCGTCCGACTCTTCCACGAAGCTGATGAAGCTGGGAAAGTCCGAAACGTTCTGCATTTTCGACCATCATGACGGTGGCATTTGGAACATTGATTCCGACCTCTACGACAGTTGTAGATACAAGAACCTGTATTTCATTTCGCCCAAAGGATTCCATGATCTCATTTTTTTCTGCCGGTTTCATCTTTCCATGAAGATGGGCGATTTTGATTCCCGGAAGTTCTTTTTTTAGTTTTTCAGCATATTCCAGCACATTTTCTAATTCGAGATTCTCATTTTCTTCTACCATAGGGCAGATCACATAAGCCTGTCTGCCGGCGGCGACTTCTTTTTTGATAAAGGCATATGCTTTTGGCCGCCAGCTTTCATCGACGACACAGTTTTTGATCGGAATTCTGTTTGCCGGCATTTCATCAATGACGGAAATATCCAGATCTCCATAAATGATAATAGCAAGAGTACGCGGAATCGGAGTTGCACTCATGACAAGTACATGAGGCTCTTGTCCTTTACTGCGAAAAGTTTCTCTTTGTTTTACACCAAATCGATGCTGTTCGTCAGTAATGACCAGACCGAGATTGGAAAAATTTACTTTGTCCTGAATAATGGCATGCGTTCCGATGACGATATCAGCTTCACCGGAAGAAATCTTTTCATAAGCAAGCCGTTTTTCTTTGGCGGTCATGGAACCGACCAAGAGCAGTGCCTGAAAATTTAATCCATAGGTTTCCTTTAATTCTATCAATCCTTCGTAATGCTGTTTGGCAAGGACTTCTGTCGGAGCCATCATGGCACTTTGGTAACCGTTACCTTTTGCTGTTAAAAGTGACAAAAAGGCGAGGATCGTTTTTCCGCTTCCAACGTCTCCTTGGATCAGACGTGACATCAGTTTTTGCCCTTGCAGATCATCAGAAATTTCTTTCCATACTTTTTTCTGTGCGTTAGTTAGTTCATAAGGAAGTGCCGCCAAAAGTTTTTCGGTTTCAGCTACAGGCTGCATGACACATTGATTTGTGACCATTTCCCATTGCTCTTTCATGAAACGAACCTGACATACAAAACGGTAAAATTCTTCAAATACGAGTCTTCGACGTGCTGTCAGCAGATTTTCTTCGGAATCCGGAAAATGAATATTGGTAAGGGAAAAATGATACTCGGCAAGATGATACTGTCGCCGCAGTTCTTCCGGAAGGGTTTCGGGCAAACTGTAGATGCTTTCAAATACCTGTGCAACCGCTTTGCTGATCATTTTTCTGGTCAGTCCCTGAACAAGGGGATAAATAGGCTGCATATGATGTTCCATTTCCTGATATTCTGCCGGAGTATAGCACTTTGGCTGTTCCATACAGAAAGTTTGACCGTGTTTTGTGACGATTCCTCTGAAAATATAGAGACAGCCTTTTTTTAATGTACTGCGTAAAAATGGCATATTAAACCATCTTAACTGAAGAGAAATGCCATTTTCCATAACGGTCGTTGTGGTGATCTGGTATCTTCCGGCACGAACGACAGAAGGAGTCTGCATGATAAAAGCAGCGACTGCCTGAGTTTCTTCTTCGGCTAATTTAGAAAAAGAAACGGGAGGTTCTATTTTTTCATAGCCTCGAGGAAAATACTGGATCAGATCCTGAACGGTATAGATCCCTGCTTTGTAAAATACGGCAGCAGTTTTATCACCGATTCCTTTGATTTCTTTGATACTTGAGTCAAGCTGCATGGATAACCTTCTTTCTATTCTAAATACTGTGGATCGAAAAACAGATCCTGTCGTTAGAGTAAAGTTTTGATTTATAAAAATGTCACATAAAAATGCTTTTCATTAAGTATAGCAAATGTTTGTTCTGTTTGAAAACAAAAAATGCAAAATCGCAGGATTAAAAAATGGCTATCCGTTGATTTTGGGC
>CAZWLV010000276.1:0-2144 GCA_964634715.1 uncultured Lachnoclostridium sp.
GTTCTTTGCAACTTATCATACTAAACTTCCGATTATAAATCAATAAATTTTTACACAATAAAAAAAGCAACAGATTTCCTGCTGCCTTTTTCACGCATTATTCACATGCTGATTATTCAACTGTGATAATTTCCTTTTTGTTATAAGAGCCACAAGCTTTGCATACTCTGTGAGAAAGCATTAAAGCACCACATTTGTTGCATTTTACCATGTTTGGTACGCTCATTTTCCAGTTTGCTCTTCTTTTGTCTCTTCTACCTTTAGAAGATTTATTCTTTGGACAAATAGACATTAGGTTGCACCTCCTCTACCTACTTACTTACAATTCAAAACAGCGTGCAGAACACTCTGTTCTATCATAAGAATCCTAATTGGAACCCTTACTATTGTTAAAGATGTCGCGAATCTTGGCCATTCTCGGATCCAGTTCCACAGTGTCGCATGTGCAACTGCTGTGGTTGAGATTAGCTCCGCACTTTTTACAGATGCCCTTGCAGGCCTCTGTACATAAAGTCTTCATAGGCCAGTTCACTAATATCTCCCAGTAAATCAACTGTTCTGTATCCAAATTATATCCAACTACCAATTCTTCTTCCGCATCCTCTTCAGAAGCATTTTTATCATACTCCCTTTGGATCATCAGTGGAATTTCCACTGCTACAGGCTCCAGACATCTGTCACACGGAATCTGTAATGTTACGGCTGTTTCACCCTCGATCAAAAACTTGTCATTATCAACTTTGCTGACGGTCAATGGAAAGCTTGTCTTTCCTGTAACCGGAAAGGTACCAAGTGCTGAAACGAAATTGTCCATTTCCACTGTCACCTGCTCTGTCAGACTCGTCTGATCTCCGGATAAAAGTTTTGATAAATTGATTAGCATAATAGTCTCCCATTTCGCACTGATTCATTATACATACTATATCTTGTATTGTCAACACTTAATTTCAATATTTACATATAATAAAGCCGTTTGTGTTACGGTTCACGCAGCAGCTAATCACTTACTGATTTGCTGCGTAAAAGTGGTTCATCATTTTCTCGTTGCTTTAAGAGCCACAAAACATGTTTTGCAAGTTTGCAGCTATCAGCAGTTTTAAAAACAGCACCTGTGCATTTGCTGCACAGGTGCGTAAAAACATGATTCAGGGATTTTTATCTCCCGTTTTGACATCACGATCGTCAAACATTCACCATTATTTTACTAACGCTAATGTTTCTCTTGCGATTGCAAGTTCTTCGTTTGTAGGAATTACACAAACAGTTACTTTAGAATCCGGTGTAGAGATGATGTTATCTTCGCCGCGTTTTCTGTTTGCTTCTTTATCGATTTCGATTCCAAGATATCCCAGATGTTTGCATACATCTTCACGTACAAGATGATCGTTTTCACCAACACCTGCTGTAAATGCGATCGCATCTACACCATTCATAGCTGCTACATAAGCACCTACATATTTTGCTACATTGTATGTGAATACATCTCTTGCAAGCTGAGCTTTTTCATTTCCTTCTTCTGCTGCATTTTCAAGATCACGGAAGTCAGAAGACATTCCACCAGATACACCATACACACCTGATTTTTTATTTAATACGTTCAGAAGTTCGAAAATATCCATGTTTTCTTTCTTTGCAAGGAATTCAAGGATTGCAGGATCAAGGTCACCTGAACGTGTTCCCATTGGTACACCTTCCAGTGGAGTTAATCCCATAGATGTATCGATAGATTCCCCGTTCATAACAGCACTGATAGAAGAACCGTTACCAAGGTGGCAAACAACGATCTTCATATCTTTTACGTCTTTTCCTAAGAATTCTGCTGTTCTCTTAGATACAAAGCTGTGTGATGTTCCGTGGAAACCATAACGACGAACTTTGTATTTGTCATAATATTCGTATGGAAGAGCATACATATATGCTTCTTTCGGCATTGTCTGATGGAAAGCTGTATCAAATACTGCTACCATTGGTACACCCGGCATACATTTTTCACATGCTTCGATACCGATCAGGTTTGCAGGGTTGTGTAATGGAGCAAGATCGTTGCATTCTTCGATCGCTGCTTTTACAACATCTGTGATCACACAGGAGCTTGCAAATTTTTCTCCGCCGTGTACGACACGATGTCCTACTGCACCAACTTC
>CAZWLV010000277.1:0-2126 GCA_964634715.1 uncultured Lachnoclostridium sp.
CAAAAAAACAGACCTATGATGCCGGAAGCATTTCGGTATTAGAAGGCCTTGAGGCAGTTAGAAAACGTCCGGGAATGTATATTGGGAGCGTTTCCAGAAAAGGGTTAAATCATCTGATCTATGAGATCGTAGACAATGCAGTAGACGAACATCTTGCAGGATATTGTAAGACGATTGAAGTTTATCTGGAAAAAGACGGTTCCTGTACGGTTAATGATGACGGACGCGGAATTCCGGTGGGGATGCACGAAAAAGGAATGTCCGCAGCGAGACTGGTATTTACTACATTGCATGCCGGCGGAAAGTTTGATGATTCCGTGTATAAAACGAGCGGAGGACTTCATGGAGTCGGATCTTCGGTCGTAAATGCATTATCTACTTATATGGATGTTCAGATCAGCAGAGAAGGTGCGATCCATCATGACCGTTATGAAAAAGGGATTCCGGTGCTGGAACTGGAAAATGGCCTGCTGCCGGTACTGGGAAAAACAAGAAAGACAGGAACGAAGGTAAATTTTCTTCCGGATCCTGAAATTTTTGAAAAGACTAGATTTAAAGAAGATGAGGTGATCAGCCGTCTTCATGAAACTGCGTATCTGAATCCTGAACTGACCATTGTGTTTGAAGACCGCAGAGGAGCAGAAGTGAACCATCTGGAATTTCATGAACCGGATGGGATCATTGGATTTGTAAAAGACATTAATAAAAAAAGCGAAGTACTTCATGACGTTATTTATTTTAAAGGAGAATCAGAAGGGATCACGGTAGAAGGTGCGTTCCAGTATGTCAACGAATTTCATGAAAATGTCCTTGGTTTCTGTAATAATATTTACAATGCAGAAGGCGGTACGCATCTGACCGGATTTAAGACGGCATTTACGACCATTATGAACAGCTATGCCAGAGAAATCGGGATCTTAAAAGAAAAAGATGGTAATTTTACGGGAGCAGATATCAGAAATGGTATGACGGCCGTAATATCCATCAAGCATCCGGCACCGCGTTTTGAAGGCCAGACAAAGACAAAACTGGATAATCAGGACGCATCGAAGGCAACTGCAAAAGTGGCATCAGATGAACTGCCGAGATTTTTTGACAGAAATCTGGAAATTTTGAAAAATATCTTAAGCTGTGCAGAAAAAGCAGCAAAGATCCGGAAGTCAGAAGAACGGGCAAAGACGAATCTTTTGACAAAACAGAAATATTCGTTTGATTCCAATGGAAAACTGGCGAACTGCGAAAGCCGTGATGCTTCCAAATGTGAGATCTTCATCGTGGAAGGGGATTCTGCGGGAGGTTCTGCCAAAACTGCCAGAGACCGTAATTATCAGGCGATCCTGCCGATCCGCGGTAAGATCTTAAACGTAGAAAAAGCAAGTATTGATAAAGTGCTTGCCAATGCGGAGATCAAAACGATGATCAATGCATTTGGCTGTGGATTTTCAGAAGGCTATGGCAATGATTTTGATATTACGAAACTTCGTTATGACAAGATCATCATCATGGCAGATGCCGACGTTGACGGTGCACATATCAGTACACTGCTCTTAACACTGTTTTACCGGTTTATGCCGGAACTGATCTATGAAGGACATGTTTATATTGCGATGCCTCCTTTATATAAGGCAATGCCGAAAGTGGGAGAAGAAGAATATCTTTATGATGACCGTGCACTGGAAGAGTACCGAAAACGGCATAAAGGCAGTTTTACACTTCAAAGATATAAAGGTCTTGGTGAAATGGATGCAGAGCAGCTTTGGGAAACGACACTGGATCCGCAGAGACGAATTTTAAAACAGGTAGAGATCGAAGATGCAAGAATGGCATCGGAAGTGACGGAAATGCTGATGGGAACAGAAGTGCCGCCAAGACGTGCATTTATCCATGAACATGCAACAGATGCAGAGCTTGATTTCTAATTTGCATTTTTAGGCAAAAAATATTTTTTAAAGTTTGTAAAAGTATTGTTTACATTTGTGACGGGAATTTTGTCATGCACCACGCTTGTCAATGTAAAAATCAGCTGCAAAAAAGCAGCAATACCTGAGGATAGATTTTAGATAGGAAAAGAAAAATGGAAGAAAGAATTATCAGAACCGAATATTCGGAAGTGATGCAGAAATCTT
>CAZWLV010000278.1:0-2124 GCA_964634715.1 uncultured Lachnoclostridium sp.
AATAAATGAGAAAACTGGTAATTTACCGATAGAAAGCAGGAACAACATGAATTTTACACATCTGCATGTGCATACGGAATATAGTCTTTTAGACGGGTCGAACAAAATCAAAGAATGTGTGGCAAGAGTCAAAGAATTGGGCATGGACAGCGTGGCGATCACAGATCACGGTGTTATGTACGGTGTGATCGACTTTTACCGTGCGGCAAAGGCAGAAGGGATCCGGCCGATCTTAGGATGTGAAGTTTATGTAGCTCCGAATTCCAGATTTGACAGAGAGATCGGCAGTAATGAAGATCGGTATTACCATCTGGTGCTTCTTGCTGAGAATAATACCGGTTACAGCAATCTGACGAAGATCGTATCGAAAGGTTTTACCGAAGGGTATTATTATAAACCACGAGTGGATCTGGAAGTCCTTTCAGAATATCATGAAGGGATCATTGCACTGAGTGCCTGTCTGGCTGGTGAAGTCCAGCGGTATCTGAACAGGGGATTTTATGAAGAGGGCAAAAAAGCAGCTCTTCGTTATGAGGAGATCTTCGGAAAAGGCAATTTCTTTTTAGAACTTCAGGATCATGGAATGCCGGAACAGAAGCGTGTGAATGCAGAACTGATGCGTTTGAGTCAGGATACCGGTATCGAACTGGTAGCGACCAATGACGTGCATTATACTTATGCAGAAGATGAAAAACCGCATGACATTTTGCTGTGTCTTCAGACCGGAAAGAAGCTGTCTGATGAAAACCGTATGCGTTATGAAGGCGGCCAGTATTATGTGAAATCTCCGGAAGAGATGGCACAGCTGTTTCCTTATGCACTGCAGGCACTGGAAAATACCCATAAGATCGCAGAACGGTGTAATGTAGAGATTGAGTTTGGAGTGACAAAGCTTCCGAAATATGATGTACCGGAAGGTTATACTTCTTGGGAATATTTGAATAAATTATGTTTTGACGGATTTGAAAAACGTTATCCGGAGCATGATGCAAAGCTGGAAGAACAGCTTCGCTATGAACTTGGGATCATCAAGAAAATGGGATATGTCGATTATTTCCTGATCGTATGGGATTTTATCAAGTATGCAAAGGATCACGGAATTGCAGTAGGGCCGGGACGAGGCAGTGCCGCAGGAAGTATCGTTTCTTATACTTTGGGGATCACGACCATTGATCCGGTAAAATATAATCTGCTGTTTGAGCGTTTCTTAAATCCGGAGCGAGTTTCCATGCCGGATATTGACGTTGATTTCTGTTTTGAAAGAAGACAGGAAGTCATTGATTATGTGGTAGAAAAGTACGGCAAAGACCGGGTAGTTCAGATCGTTACCTTTGGTACACTGGCGGCAAGAGGCGTGATCCGTGATGTAGGGCGAGTGATGGATCTTCCATATCAGCTCTGTGATCAGACGGCAAAGATGATTCCGCAGGAATTAAACATTACCATCGATAAGGCTTTGAAGGCCAATCCGGAACTTCGGAAAAATTATGAAGAGGATCCGCAGATCCATGAACTGATCGATATGGCAAAACGTCTGGAAGGACTTCCAAGACATACTTCCATGCATGCGGCGGGAGTCGTGATCAGTCAGAAATCCGTAGATGAATATGTACCATTATCCAGAGGTTCCGATGGTTCGATCACAACGCAGTTTACGATGACAACATTAGAAGAACTTGGACTTTTAAAAATGGATTTCCTTGGACTTCGTACATTGACTGTGATCCAGAATGCAGTTCAGATCATCAAACATACGAAAAAAGTCGAAATTGATATTGAAAAAATAGATTATAATGATCCACAGGTACTGGCTTCCATCGGTACAGGAAAATGTGAGGGGATCTTCCAGTTGGAAAGTGCCGGAATGAAGAGCTTTATGAAAGAATTAAAGCCGAAGAGTCTGGAAGATATCATTGCCGGTATTTCACTGTACCGTCCGGGTCCAATGGATTTTATCCCGCAGTATATCAAAGGGAAAGATCATCCGGAAACCATTACGTATGATTGTGAGGAGCTTCGCAGTATCCTGACACCGACATATGGCTGTATCGTATATCAGGAACAGGTTATGCAGATCGTACAGAAGCTTGCGGGATATACATTAGGACGTGCGGATCTGGTGCG
>CAZWLV010000279.1:0-2123 GCA_964634715.1 uncultured Lachnoclostridium sp.
GCCTGTCCCTGATACTGCGTTCCTTTGGTACGGTCATAGATCACACCGCTGTCAAAATCCACTTCTACCGTATCGCCTGCTTCGATCTCTTTCGCTGCTTCTGCACATTCAATGATCGGAAGACCGATGTTGATGGCATTGCGGTAAAAGATCCTTGCAAATGTTTCTGCGATCACGCAGGAAATTCCGGATTCTTTGATGACCATCGGTGCATGCTCACGGGAAGAACCGCAGCCGAAGTTTTTATTTGCTACCATGATATCTCCCGGTTTTACGTTTTTTACAAATTCCCGGTCGATATCTTCCATACAATGTTCTGCAAGCTCTTTTTTATCTGCGATCGCCAGATATCTTGCAGGAATGATCACATCTGTATCGACATTATCTCCATATTTAAAAACAGTACCTTTTGCCTGCATAAGCCCCTCCTATAATCCAAGCTCTGCCGGAGCAGAAATCTTTCCTGTCACTGCACTGGCTGCCGCAACCGCCGGACTTGCCAGATACACTTCACTCTCTACATGTCCCATACGACCTACAAAGTTACGGTTTGTCGTAGACACACAGCGTTCTCCTGCTGCAAGGATTCCCATATATCCTCCAAGACAAGGTCCGCACGTCGGAGTACTTACGACTGCACCTGCTTCGATGAAGGTTTTGATCAGACCTTCTTCCATTGCCTGCAAATAAATATTCTGAGTTCCCGGAATGATGATCACACGAAGACCTTTTTTACACTGACGGCCTTCTAAAATTTTTGCTGCCGCACGAAGATCATCCATACGTCCGTTGGTACAAGAGCCGATGACTACCTGATCAATGACTACATCTTCTGTAATCTCATCAATGGTCTTTGTATTTTCCGGAAGATGCGGGAATGCAACCGTTGATTTTAAGGTACTAAGATCAATAGTATATTCTTCATCATACACTGCATCTTCATCTGCTTCATATATTTTATAGGCTTTTTTCGAATGTTCTTTCATATATTGAACGGCAAGATCATCTACCGGAAAGATTCCGTTTTTTCCACCTGCCTCGATCGCCATATTTGCGATCGTAAAACGGTCATCCATGGACAGATATTTGATTCCTTCGCCCACAAATTCCATGGATTTATATAATGCACCGTCTACACCGATCATACCGATGATATGTAAGATCACATCTTTTCCGCTGACCCATTTTGCAGGTTTTCCTACAAGATTAAATTTAATGGCTGACGGAACTTTAAACCATGCTTTTCCGGTTGCCATTCCGGCTGCCATATCCGTACTTCCCACACCGGTAGAAAATGCACCTAATGCACCATAAGTACAGGTATGGGAATCTGCACCGATGATCACATCTCCTGCAACCGTCAGTCCCTGTTCCGGAAGCAATGCATGTTCGATCCCCATTTTTCCTACATCAAAATAATTGGTCACCTCATGTTTACATGCAAATTCTCTGACACATTTACAGTTTTCTGCTGATTTGATATCTTTATTCGGAATAAAATGATCCATTACAAGTGCAATCTTTTCTTTATCAAATACGGTCTTTACCGTCATTTTATCCATTTCACGAATCGCCACCGGTGTCGTTATATCATTTCCAAGCACCAGATCAAGGTTCGCCTCGATCAGCTGTCCGGCTTCTACTTTTTCAAGACCGGCTGCCGCTGCCAAAATTTTCTGAGTCATGGTCATTCCCATAGCCTTATCCTCCTGAGAATCCTATATTTTTATAAATGCTCCTGCATAGAAGCCTTTTTACCGAAATCTGTTTTCCGGCCATGTATACAAAATGAGCCGGGCCATGATGACCCAGCCCATTATTTTACTTCAAAACATGAAATACGTTTTATGTACGACATTTCACCTGTAATCGTAACGATTAGTTGTTGATCAATTTTTCACTTTCGTTGTTCCAGCTGTAAAGTTTACGGATTTCTTTACCAACAACTTCTGACGGATGTTCTGCTGCAAGTTTTCTCATTGCTCTGAAATGTGCCTGTCCGCCTGCCGGTGACATATCTAATAAGAAGTCTTTGGCAAATGTTCCATCCTGAATGTCTCTTAAGATCTTCTTCATTGCTTTCTTTGTATCTTCTGTGATGATCTTAGGACCTGTGATATAAT
>CAZWLV010000280.1:0-2122 GCA_964634715.1 uncultured Lachnoclostridium sp.
TTTGAAGGGTGCACTCCGCTTGAATACCGCGCACAGAAGCCGGCACCGTAGGGGAAGGACAAACGGCGCCGGCAAGGTTGTCTACAGATTTTTCAAGTATTCTTCCACATTCCTATATTCAATTCCGTTATCCAACACGGCATCCTCCCCACGATACAGCACGCAGCATTTGCTGATTTCTCCAAATCTCTTACGTGTCCGTTCCAGCATTTCTTCATCAACCAGATACCTCGTCTGTGCAGGAACAATCTGATCACTGTGTTTGATTTCGTAACATTCACATGTGTTGTTTTTGGAATCGTAAATCACCATATCAAACTCGCCACCTGCGAATATCAGCTTAAAAACTCTTTTATTCCTGCTCGCAGCTTTGAATGTTTCCAAAAGAACAATCTCTTCCATCATGCGTCCACGCACTTCTTCTAAAATGCGTTCCGAAACAAGCGTCTTTTCCTGTTCACTCAATGATGCGAATAATTGATCCTGCGACAAAGAATGTACAAGTGCCTGTGCCTGACAGTATCTCATACCGGGTTGTGTAAAGATGATATTTTCCAATGGCTCTGCACTTGGGATGATCGTTTCATTTGGAATATCAACAATTAGGTCAAGTGCTTTCAAATATTCTTTAATTTCTTCCACATGTGCATTCGTAATCCCAATAGACTGATCTTCTTGATTGCGAATCTCAAGCATATTCATCAAACGTTTGGTTACAGCTTCTTTGTCGATTCTGTCTAAAATAGTGTTGCGTAGTTCGGGATCACGCTCCCGTCTGAGTACATCTGCGGCAGAACCCAAATCATGAGATTTGAATTTATTGATTAAAATTCGAATTAAAAATCGATGATTCATATCTTCAATAATTCGATTAATTGCACCAGTTAATTCGCCTGCTTCGTATAACGATCGCAAATGTCTAAAATATTCTCCATCTTGACAACAACTTAAAGAGTGCTGAATATTTTTGCAAATAGCTGTATCAATGTATCTTCGAGTGGACTCATCATCGCGGAAAGAAGCATCTTCTGCATTTACATCTTCATCATCGAAATCCAACTCACCAGCACGTAGCGTACCGCCATAGCGAATATATTCATCAATGCTGTCAATTCCAAGCAAACGGCTGTGTTCTCTAAATGGAATAAATGTTGTATGAATGGTAATTGCGCGATCATATAACTCCTGATGAAGTGCAAACCAAAAACCAAGTGAATCTGTTCCCGATAAAACAATTTTCATTCCCTGTACCGCATAGATGTCCGAGAACAACGCAGCAGAATCAATGAAATCTTCCATTAAAGTCACTTCATCAATAAACACATTTTCATAGCCAAGCTCCAATAATTTTTCCAGATCACGATTCATTGCTGCCATTGTGTCAGTCCCTTTGGCTTTGATATAAGCAGTCTTTGAAGCCTGTTCCGGTGTCATTTTCAGAACAGCCTGACGAAGCATTGTTGTTTTTCCCGTTCGACGCAACCCAAAAACAAGACAGACCCGATCCGTTGCATCACCGCTCAAATATTGCTGAAGCTGTTCAAAGCAGTCACGTTCCTTTAGGTTGCGTATGCCTCTTGTCATGGCTAAAAGCCGGTTACCGGTGATAACGGAGGTCTCAAATTTGGTCACTACCGGCGTATCGGCAACCTCAAGCCTTTTCAGTTCCCGTAATTCATCCTGTAATTGTTTTCTGCGTTCTACTCCGGCAAAGATCTGTTCTCTTTCGTCCTTTTTCATATATTTGCTTTTGCTTTTTCCGTTTTCTGTCCATTGTAAATAAGGCTGCTCTTTGCCGTTTATCTTCTTAATATTAATGGATCCTTGTGGCAAAACAGCAATTTCATTTTCCAATTCCGTAATTCGTTTGTTCACGTCCATTTTCCCACCTCACTTCCTATAACCCATTATAACCCATTATCCCCATTTCATCAATGGGTTATAATGGGTTATCTCGTCGAATTTAATACTATATTATCCCAGGATTCTTCTTTCATGATAATGTCATTCCATTAAGCTATCGTATATTATGCACAAACATTTTTCATCAACCAGCAAAGAGACTGATACTCCTACCGGATGCAGGCAGACTGCAAAAGTCCTGTTCCCCGTCTGCTCTGTA